>CAZDNQ010000089.1:0-11978 GCA_964506605.1 uncultured Victivallis sp.
AATCTGGTTCGGAGAAGGTGCCAGGATAAAGATGAATGCATACAAGATAGCGGCAGAAATAATAGCGTCGAAATAATATCTTCATTCTTTGTTTTACCTGATTTGGCATTGAATAACAGCCTACAACGGGCTAATTTTTCAAACTTTTATGTTGTTGATGACAGATTGTCGGCCGCCAGCTGCCTGACATCATAGTGCAAATAGAATTTGTGAGGGGAAATTTCTTGTGCATAATGTCGATAATTCCCAAATAGCGTCAGATGCCAGGAGCCTTGTCCGGAACGTCTCTCCAGACTATCGCAAATCCCTACTTTACGCAAGGATGGGCTCAAATACACCTGCCCATGCCCCCCCCACACCTATCGAAGGCCCCGTTGAACGCGACATCACATACGTCGCCCCCTTCACCAAATGCAACCGCGAGGAAGACTACAGAACCGCCTGGGAATTCTTCGAAAGGAGGAAGAATGGATAGCCATGATTCGATTGAAGATGTCAATGAGAAGTTAAAAGTACTTGTCGGAAAGAATATTGCATCTGACGGGTACGACTCTAGCAGTATGACAAAACTCCTTGATGAGTTCCTGACTCATCCGACAAAAAGAGTCCTCATGTTTAAGGGGCGCTGGGGTGTTGGCAAGACATATTTCTGGAAGAACTACATCGAGAAACATCTTGACAAACCTGATAAAATCAAGGAGAAAAGATATTCTTACGTCTCGCTGTTTGGGCTCTGTCGAATAGAGGATATTGAGGAATTGATAATAGCAAACTCCTTTAATATTCATGCCAGGGATATTAAGCGCGCCGCAGAAAAAAAGATGGGAGCTCTGGAAGAACTTATATCTGACCTTCCTAAACTTAGGGAATACTCTGGGCTTATCAAACGAATTGGACAAGTAGTAATATCAGACTTCCTTATATGCCTTGATGACATAGAGAGAAAAAATAAGCATCTTTCAGCCCCTATGATCTTCGGGCTGGTTTCAGTACTTAAAGAATTAAAGGGATGCCGAATAGTCATCATATACAATGAGAATGAGCTGAGCGAAAAAGATCTAGATGAAATACAAAGGTATAGAGAGAAAATAGTTGATGTTGAGGTGACGTACGAACCTAAAATAGAGGACAATGTCAATCTGATTCTAAAGAATCATCCCTATTGTTCAGTTTTCACTGAAACCTTTAATAAAATGAATATTAATAATATAAGAATTATGCAGCATGCCAAATGGTGTGCTGAATATTTTCTGCCGCATATAGAAGATCTCGAATCGCTACTAATCAACGAGTTCTTGTACCACTCAATAATGATATCATGCTTTTACCATGATAAAAGCCTTAGCGTTGATCTGAATTCATTAACATTAAACTCATATACTATTCTTTGGGATGAAAAAGATAAAGATGAAAGAAGAAAAGATGCTGCGCGTAAATTATTGGAACTTGGATATTATCAGAAAGAATACGATGCTTTCATTATTGAATATTTAAAGCATGGAAAATGCAACTTGAGCGAACTGACCTCTTTAATGAAAAAGCAAAGTCATGATGTAAAACGAATGAGAGTAAATGAGGATAATAAGAAATTATGGTCTTTGTATAAGGCCAACTTTCAAGTTAATCAGAAGGAGCTTGTAAGTAAATTTACGGATTTCATGGACAAGCAATGCCAGTATCTATATCCTGCCGAATTTAATCACATGATTGAAATGTTGTCAGACTTGGGGCTTAGCAAGAAGGCAATAGAATGGGAAGTAATTTACTGGAAGCATAACTGTTCAGCCCTAGATAGCATGCAAGTGCTGGAAGAGTTAAAAAGAAAATGTCTTAGCTCTAAAACAAAAGAAATCTTCATGTCCAGACTTTCTGAAATAAAGTCAAAACATAAAATCAATGATCTGATAAAATCCATAACAATAAATAAGAGTTGGGGAGAAGAAACATTTAATATTTTAAATTCATTTTCTGACAAGGAATATGAAAAGTGGATAGCTGAATCGGAAGATCCCGATTTGTTAAAAGACCTACATTCATTTTACATTTTATTTAGTAGAAGGACCGAACCAGAAGGTGCCGAAAAGGATGTCCTGAATAAAATCAAGAAGGCTCTTGTCAAGATTTCCAAGATCAACAGATTAAATTATATCAGGGTTAAAAATTTATTTCCTGGATTAATAGCAGAACGGTAATGTCTCTAGAAATAGATATAAAAGAGGTGCTGCTTGGAAATAGAAGTCCATTACAACAAGCTTCTCATAGAACAGGGCAAGCTGGATCCTCTGGGAATTTGGCGTGTTGGTGACAGGCTTATCGGGGAACTACTTCCGCCGTTCACTACCGTGGTGGCCCAGAGGCCTGCAAGATATTTCTCGATGTACTGCTGGATTTTGGACCAGACCATTGAGAAGTTCGGTAAGGATAAGCAGCCCTTGACGTTCTGGCGCTATTTCTTCGAGCTGGAGGCTGTGTTTCTCTGCGCTATTCAGCTTCATGAACCTCACAATTATTCAGATTTTCATGGAATGATCGGAGTCGAACATGCCTGGAGGCTCATCAACGGTCATAAAGATGGGCAACCATACAAGTTTGCAAAAGTGAAAATCAATAACGGCTGGGAGGTCAATTACAAGAATCCCATGTTCTCCTTTGACCTGGTCAAGAATGACTATGGTATTGCCGGAAAAATCAACCTTACCGATAAGGGCAAATCGCTTTCTGACATATATAGGAAATCAATATCATCGACAAGCTACTATGCCAAGTATAGAGGCGAATCTGAAATCCCTGAAAAAGTATTGGAAGAGCTTTCGGGTAAGTGCTGTCCATGCCTTATACATTCTCCAGATACTGGCAAGAAAGCCGAACGTGACATGACTGTAGATGTCCTGCTGGCCAAACGGCCCGATGAGGACGGAAGCTACCTCTACTCCTCCATCATGCTTGTCCTGAGATGTATCGAACAATCTGCCAATAAAGGAACGTTTGTTCCTCAGTCATTCATGCGGGCTTCTACGACAGGCCTCATAGATGGCAAAGGCAGAATATTCGATCCGGGGCCGTTTGTTGAGACATACAGGAAATGGAGACTTTATGCCCTCGACTCCCTCTTCACTTTTGCCCTCGAATCCGGACTTCGCGGCTTCCTTGAGTCCCTGAACACGCACAAAGGAAGGATATCTATCAAAAGCGCCTTGTTTATCGTGCAATCAAAGGAACTCGTGAATATCAGGAAGAAGATATGTCAGGAAGTTGGTATTGGAGAACTGGATATTGTCAAATTTTACAGGAATAAAAGCCCCGTACTTGGCAGTTACGAGGAATGTCTTATAGATAAGATTAAAATGAACGACATAGGCCCGAAAATGAGAATTCTGTATTCGTATCTGCTCTATTCGTATTGCCAGGGCATGTATGAAATATTCAAGGGGCAGAGTGAATTCAAAGAGGCAATCAGCTTCTACGAGCACAGGGCAATGCACGACAGCGAGGAAATTTCACTTGCCCACGCATATGAAGATGTCAAAGGACGGCAGGATGATTATGAAATATTCTGCGAATTGTTCTTAGGCAAGTGGATCATCCAGCGGCAGTTGTCGATAAGGAGCCAGAGGGTCAAGGAAGTGGCCTGGTTCACAAGATCACCTGACGGCTTCTATGAATGGGAACACGAATATGAACCCGGAGTCTATCGAGCATCCAGGCTCCCGAATCTGCTATACTTCCTCCTGAGTATGAATGTTGTTGTCCACGAGAATCCAGGCTGGAGGAGCAATCCTGAGATGAAGGAGAGGCTTAAATGGTAGACATCCCCGAACTATTTTCACGGCGGGATGAATGGCTTCAGGGCCTTATCTTATCATACGATATTGCCCCTCTGTCCTTCTTTGAAAACGAAGTCCTCTGCAGGTTGAAGATCGAGCAGAATCTGACGCTTGCAATTGACGAGCGGAACAGAAGGAAATTGCTCTATCAGGATAAACAGTCGCCCCTGTATATGGGCGCATACTACAACTTGGAGGGTGTCAAGGTCAGAAACGGTGGTGCTTTTCACCCGAAATTCTACCTTTTCGTGAATGACAAGAAGGCAAACCTCGCCATGGGCTCGTTCAACCTTACAGAAGACAGCCATAAGAGGAATGTGGAGACGGTGATCAGCCTGTCATTTGAACTGGATGATCTGGAGCAGGAGGAGACTGGGCTACTGAAGGATATTAGGGATTTCCTCAAGGATACATTTGTCGATGAGAATGATATCCTTGAAGACGTGTCTCCGGCGCTCAGGGAAGCAGTGGACAACATAATCACCGGGCCTTTCTTTTCAGCCGTTGAGAAGTTGCGTGAGCCGAAGAAACGACGTTACCGTTTCCTCTCATCTGCAAATGACCCTTTAATTGAACAGGTCATTGATACGTTTGGCAGAAATCCTGAGATACGGCGCATTGACGTCATGAGCCCATATTACGACGATGATGCTTCAGCAATAACGGAATTGAAAAAAAATGCAGGTGAAATTAAACTGTTTGTGCCAGCTAAAAAGAGTACTTTTCCTATTAAGGAGTTTCTCCGTAAAAAGTTGTCCAAGGTTTCCGTATACTCCGGTGATGTCATCGAGAGCAAGATAACTCGGTTCATACATGCCAAGAGATACAGGTTCTATCTGAAGGAGGAGAACTGGGATTTTATCACAAGCGCCAATCTTACCATGCCAGGGCTCTTTAATGGCGGTATCGAATCATCATGCCGAAACCTGGAGATAGGGCTCCTGATGACTGCGAGTGATGGAAAGTTCCCAGGGATTGATGGGTATTCATTAGATAATGAATTGAAATCCATTCAAGACAGGGACGAGATACCGACTGCAGGAGATAGCAATTCAGTAGAAGATTCCAAAGTAATCATAGAGTCAGCCTGCTTTGATGGCAAGGATGTCGTATTCAGCTGCAAAAAGTCTGACATGGTCAAGAGCATGAACCTCAAAACGCTGCTGAAAATCGGAGATTATAATTATGAGCAGGTGAAGCCTGTAGAGGAAGATGGACTGTACAAGATTCGTCCCGATGTCGAGATAGAAGGAAACTGGAGCTTGATTCTCAAGCTGACCGCCGAGGATTGGGAGTCATATCCGTATTTTGTAAGCAGGAAGACGCATACCCCAAACCAGATTCCCTCGCTCGGGGCCTCAGCATACCAGAGATGTCTCCAGAAAGGCGGTATTGATGGTCTCGAACTTGCATTCCGGCTTGCCGAGGAATCCGAACGTGAAGACTGGCTCCTGTACCTGCTATACAGCTGGGATCTTGCAAAGATTCTCGCGGGGCTTTCGACTGCTGAGGCATCGGGCGAGGCAACGGACATAATACCCAACGTCATTCGGAGGAATAGGACAGATTATTCGGAGAAGCTCTTTAAGGGCAACATGGACCTGCTCCTTGCAGATACGGAACGGGCTCTTGATAAATTGAAAAGGTTCTTTAACGGGCTTGCCGGAATACAGAAATCCTGTGCCGAAAATTTTATAAGTTTCGGCCTTCCCATTGTTCTTGAGATCAGCAACAAGTTTCATATTGTCATTTCCAAGCAGGAAGCGGACAAGAAAGAAGATCCCACATTGACACATCCCAAGTATACATGGCTGCAGAATGTGGAGGAATACAGAAGGTATTTCTCCAGTTTTACCGACATTTTTACACAAATTGCTGGAACAGCCGACAACAAGGATTTAGATATGGTAATCATGGCGGTAGGCACTCAAACTTGGTACTTTAAAATGCACTCCAAAGAAACATTGGAATATTATGAATCCAAAAATATTATTCCTAGGAATCTGATAGCAGTATCTGCAGACAGACTTCGTGCCAGTTTTCAGCAGTTCAAGAATGATCCTGTATGCCGTGAGAGGTTGAATGACCTTTTCGGCAAATACAAGATAGATCCGTTGGAATGGAAGGGCTAAGCTTTTATTCCATTTACTGATAATTGCAGCAGAGGCAATTGTTGTAAAATAAAATGAAACAGGCGATATTGATAGAATAAATTGAAAGGATTGAAATGCCGGCGTTGCCAGTTAACATCAATGACATAATCAACGGCGATCTAACGGATAAAGGCAGAAGATTTGCTCGATAGAACAAATAATTATCTTATAAATATCTTGAACTGAGATTGACCTAAAATGGCACATATCAGACTGACAGCAGAACAGGAAAAAGTTATAAATACACGCGGGGCTGACCTTCAAGTAATAGCCTGTGCTGGTTCTGGCAAGACAGAATCCATATCTCGCCGTGTAGCTGCGTTGATCAATGATGGGGAGGCTCCGGATTCTATTGTTGCCTTTACTTTTACCGAAAGGGCGGCAATAGAGCTAAAAGAACGCATTTATAGAAGAGTTGAAGAAGTAAAGGGTAAGGACTTCCTTGGTCGCCTGGGATCGATGTTCGTGGGAACGATACATGGATATTGCTTCAGGTTGCTCAAATTCCATG
Organism: uncultured Victivallis sp.; assembly: GCA_964506605.1. Lineage (GTDB taxonomy): Bacteria > Verrucomicrobiota > Lentisphaeria > Victivallales > GWF2-50-93 > GWF2-50-93. The sequence continues at coordinate 6,489 of CAZDNQ010000089.1, forward strand.
TGCCTAAATATGGAAATTACGATGTTTTGGACGAAAACAGACATGCCGGGCTACTGAGCCGAGAATACAGAGGGCTGGGGTTGAATAAACTCGGGAGGAGTCATTGGCAGCCCATTAGGGATTTCGCCAAGGCGGTTGATATCATCGGGAATGAGCTTATTGATGTTAAGAGATTCGAAGGTTCCCCTTTTGGTGAATGTTATGTGTCATACCTGGAAATGCTTGAGCGGTATCATTTTCTTACCTTCAGTTTGATTATTTCCAAGGCGGTAGAGATGCTTGGCGATCAGGAAATATTTACTCGTGTTCATTCTCCCTTAAAACATTTGATAGTTGATGAATACCAGGATATCAATCCTGCCCAGGAAAGGCTTATTGAGCTTCTGTCACTGGCACCGGTTCAACTCTGTGTTGTTGGTGATGATGATCAATCAATATACCAGTGGAGAGGAGCTGATGTATCAAATATATTGAAGTTTTCATCCAAAAGGCCCTCAGCTAAAACTGTAAAACTTGAGTCCAATCGTCGAAGTCTGCCGACAATTGTCAAAAAGGCAAACGATTTCGCATGCAGTATTCCCTACAGGTTAAACAAGGAGATGCAGTCAACAAGATCCCCTGCAGAAATTGAATTTGTTACATGGAAGGCCCCGACAGAGGGCAAAGAGGCGGAAAAAGTTGCTGAAACAATATTAAAACTTCATGATGAAAATGGATTCCAGTACAGGGATATCGCTGTTCTATATCGTTCAGTACGAACCTCTGCTCCAGCTCTTATAACTGCATTGGAAGAACGTAAGATTCCCTTCTCGTGTGCCGGACGGACTGGATTGTTTCTCCAACATGAGATAAGCCTTATGGGTGAAATATTGGTATGGTTTATCGGAGGGGATTGGAAAGATGAGCGGTTTGGAACGGCCAGGCCTGCAGATCTCAACCATATAGTTGCTGATTTAAGCCACTATTTCGGAAAAGATGGGAATGAGATTCCTGGACTCAGAAAATATTTGGAGGATTGGCGATCTTTTAGGATGCAGAGCAATAGACCGGTCAGTTTGGTTGGGGATTTTTATAGACTATTGGATTTTCTGGGAGCCAGCAAAATTGACATTGCCAAACCTGAGGGCTCAGCTCGATTTGGGGCTTACGCAAGATTCTCCCAGGTTCTTGCGGATTTTGAACATGTAACTAGGCGCGGAAGATATATTGATGAGGATGGACGGAGGATATTCCGTGGAGGACGTGACAGAGGCAAGCCATATTATCAGATGCTTGCCAACTATCTGCTGCATTACGCACGTGATGCATATGAAGACTTTGAAGGTGAACAGATAACTGATTTGGACTCGGTAAATATACTTACGGTTCATCAGGCAAAAGGACTGGAATGGCCTGTAGTTTTTCTTCCAGGCCTTACATCAATGAGATTTCCGTCCAGCAAATCCGGACAAGCCCAGCAGTGGATGCTTCCTGATTCTGTATTCCCGCAGGAACTCCGGATGCGATATGAAGGAGGAGACTCTGATGAACGTCGCCTCTTTTATGTAGCACTGACCAGGGCCAAAGATTTGGCTTATCTCTCATATTTCGAAAGAATTACCAGGGCAACAAAACCTTCACCATATCTGGTGGAGCTTGTCGAGAGCAAGGAGAAAATCATTCCTTTTGGGAGTCTGCCTGTTCCTAATGCTCGTAAAGATACGGACAAGCAGCGGGCTTCTACCTTGGAAATAGGTTTTTCTGACATTGCAAATTACGAGGAGTGCGGGTTCCGATACCGGCTTGGCAGAATCTTTGGTTTTCAAGTTGAAATAGCGGCGGAACTTGGATATGGAAAGGCACTTCATCATGTCCTCCGGCATGTTGCTGAACTTGCAAGAAGGTCAAGGCGCATTCCTACTGCCAAGGAGTTGGATCAGATACTGGCGAATGAATTCTACCTTCCTTTTGCCGATAATCCTACTTTTGACAGGATGCATCGTGCGGCCGATCTGTTAATTGGAAGTTACGTAAATAATTATTCCGAGGATCTAAATCGGGTTTGGGAGACAGAAAGGCCATTTGAAGTAAGTCTTGAGGATGGAATTCTTTCAGGACAGGCTGACATAATATTGGACAAGGAGGATGGCAGTGAAGGTCGCCTTGCCATTGTGGATTATAAAACCGCCACTGATCCATTACGGGATGAGCGTTATCATTTGCAGCTTGCGGTATATGCTGCTGCTGCCCGGGGCGAAGGCTTGGACGTGATGGCTGGTTATCTACATGAGTTAAGCAATGGCCTCCGTCATAATGTAGATGTCGGAGAAAAGACTGCCAGTAATTCCCTGGAGTCTGTTGGCAAGGCCATGAAAGGTATCAGGAGTGGACAATTCCAACCTTGCACTGAGAAGGATTATTGTGAAAAATGTGACTACAATATGGTATGCCGGCACAGCCGCGCAGACAATCATTTTAAAACTTGTGAACCTGAAACTCCGATAGATGATTCTGGAGTCCAAGGTTACGTGATGAACAGATTGCTTAACTCAGGACAACCCAAAAAGAAAACGTCTTAGCTTTATGATGCCTAAATCTATTACATCTAGTCCACTGACAAGTCCGCTTCGTTATCCTGGAGGCAAGGCTTTCCTGTGTACTTATATTGAAAGGTTTCTTGAGATCAACAATTTCCATCCCAGGCTACTTATTGAGCCTTTTGTAGGAGGCGGTAGCGTTGCCCTTCATCTGTTAGGGAATCAGAAAGTAGATAAGATCGCACTATATGATAAAGATCCCCTGGTGGCATCTTTCTGGGATACAGCAATAAATGATGGGTTGTGGCTGCAGAACAAGGTCTCCAAAGCCAAAGTTACATTAAAAGATTGGGAAAGGCTTCATAAGACAAATTTCACCGACGTCCGGGCAAATGCCTGGAAATGTCTTTTCCTGAATCGTACAAGCTTTTCTGGAATAATGGCCCCAAGCGCTGGCCCGCTGGGCGGTAAAAAGCAGAAGTCCATATATAAGATCGATTGCAGATTTAGTAGAAACTCAGTTCTTTCACGCCTTAAAGAAATATGGAATTACAGGGAGAGAGTAGAAGATGTTGCTGTTGCTGACTGGGACGAGACAATTCGTAAATATAACAATAACTTCAATGAGGATTGCCTGATATATCTAGATCCTCCTTTTTTTCATAAAGCTGAAAAGTTATACAGGCATTATTTTGACGGAGAAGAGCACGAGAAACTGGTCCAGAAGCTTTCAAAGTTAAAAGTTCCCTGGATCCTAAGCTACGATTATTGCGATGAAATTGTTGGAATCCTAAAAAAATACAGACTTGGGTATAGGTTAATAGATGTGCGTTACTCGTCAAATTCGAAAGCACCTGAGAAACAGAAGAAGGAGATCCTCGCAAGCAATCTTAACTTGCCAAAAAGGAGCAGCTTATGAATATTGTAAATGTAATAGAGGGAAGCAACAGTCTTCCAGCGATGATCCGGCAGGATGATTTCATCGGCTGGGTCTATAAAATAGATTACGAAAACGCATTTGTCATGACCAATGACATTTGGAAGTCCAAGGTCAACGGCGTCTCCCATAATTGTTTCCTACTTGCGGCCGCATTTGATCCAACCAATTTTGCGGCTGTCAAACCAGCACAGCGCGAGGTAATACTGCTGAGAGTTGTAGGCTCCTCCAACCTGCCTATGGACGACCATCTTGTGAATACCAAGATTGAACATTATCAGGAGCGCGAGGACAGCAAGGCTGATTCAGCAAAGCTTGACGATCTTACACGGAATCAGCTCCAGTTCAATGGCCTGCAATGTCGCGTATTGGGTACCTTTTTCACAAATGACGCTGGGAGACTCTGCCTTGGCAGCGATCTCGAATCCTATCATTCAGCTACTCAATTGCAGGTTTTCAAGCCAAGAGGGAAAATACTTGAAACCATTGTGAACTATATAAGCCCTGTCCGGGAGGCGGCCGCCAAGGAAGATGCGATGCGACTTGGAATTAAAGGGACCATGCCGGACTTCACCATAGGAGCCATAAGATACACATCATCAAACAGGCTTCAGAAGTTTGATGATGAAGTCGAGTTCAGAATACAGTCCATTGATTTTCTTGCCAGAAGGACGGCCGTGTTCGGCATGACGAGAACAGGTAAATCAAATATGATCAAGCAGTTGGTTTCAGTCGTCAAGAGTACGGCAGATCAGACCGGGCTCAAGATTGGACAGATTATTTACGATCTTAATGGTGAATATGCGAACGCCAACCAGCAGGATGTCGGAGCCTTGGCAGATGTTTATCCTGAGCACACGGAGCGTTATCGCATGCTGCCTGCTCAGGGATTTCATCTGATCCAAAACAACTTCTACCTCCAGATTGGTGAGGGATTTATGATAATCCAGCAGGTGATGGAAGAACGTACCACACCATCGGCAGACCTTCGTGCGTTCTTGAATGTTTCATTTGAAGAGCCGGACAAGGACGACAGGTCGGCGCACAATAGATGGGAGGTCAAAAAAGCCATTTATCAGGCGATTTTGTATAAGGCCGGATTCCCTTCACCAAAGAATCTAACTGTCAGCTTCCCGGTAAATGAAACGATTCGAGGAATTGTTGACCCAGGCAATCAGTTCCCGCAGGCTCAGCATGGAGGCAGGTTGCAACTGACACTGGAACAAGCCCGCGCATGGTTCGAATTAGCAAGGGCTGCAAATCGGCAATCATCACTGTCTTCTTCTTCAGGTGGAAATTGGTTTGATGAAGATGGCGTTGCTCTACTGAATATGTTGGCGGGGAGAAACAGCAACGATGCGTATATTACTGGCTATAAGCATCTGAATCCTCTAAAGGATTTTCATTCGCCAGACCGGACCAAGGATGTGTCTGAAGAAATATATGAACATCTGCTGATAGGCAAGATTGTAATCCTCGACCTGTCAGTCGGAGATCCAAATCAAAGGAGCAGGCTAAGCAAGGTCATTGCACAGCATATCTTCAAGCGTTCAATGGGAATATTTAACAAAGGCGAATTTCCACCAAACATTGTTATCTATGTCGAAGAGGCACATAACATAATGGGGAGGAAGGATGATCTTACGGATACCTGGCCTCGAATTGCAAAGGAAGGAGCCAAGTTCAGAATCGGAACCGTATATGCCACACAGGAGGTGTCATCTGTACATCCCAATATACTGGCGAATACCGAAAACATGTTTGTATCCCATATAAATAATGAGAGCGAAGTCCGTGAATTGTCTAAATTTTATGATTTCGGAGATTTTGGTCCATCCCTGATCAGGGCCCAGGACGTGGGTTTTGCCAGAGTAAAGACTCTTTCCAGCCCCTTTGTAATTCCAGTGCAAATCCATAAGTTCGAGCCAAAGAAAGATGCACAGCAGAAATCAGGAACCGTTTAGGAATTAACAGTAATGCCATACGACAACCAATATGGAAGCAAGACCGCCCACAGCGACGTGGTGCGTAATCCAG
>CAZDNQ010000090.1:0-11957 GCA_964506605.1 uncultured Victivallis sp.
TGCGGCGCGCCTCGACCTCGACAACTACAACAACAACACCGGCGAAGGGCTCCACACCACTTCGATGGCGGCTGCATGGATGAACGTCGTATATGGTTTCGGCGGGCTCAGGACCGACGGCGGATGCCTGTCGTTCAGACCTTCGCTTCCGGCAAAGTGGAAATGCTTCAGGTTCAGCCTCCGCTATCATGGAAGAATCATCGACGTCAGGATCGACAGCGACAGCGTGAAGCTCTCCATCAGCGGCAAGGGCCCTGTCAAGGTTGAAATCTTCGGAAGAGCATATCTGCTGGATGAAAAGGGTATTAAGGCAAAGATGCCTGAAAACAGGGTAGCCTGATCGCACAAGGACGGTGAGGCGGACGCCTTATCTCCTGCTCTGCTCCTTCTTCTCCTTGGCCTGCTTCAGGATCTGCATGACGGCGTCCTTGCCGAACGGCTTCTGTATGAATCCCAGGGCGCCGGCCTTCATCAGCTTGTCCTCGTCGACATCCAGCTTCCCGGAAATGAATACGACCGAGATGTCCTTCTTGTCCTCCCGTATGCGTTCGAGTATCTGCTCACCTGAAATTCCCGGCATCATCATGTCCAGGAAAATGAGATCCGGCGGATCAACCTGGATGAAGGTCAGCGCCTCGAAAGGGGATACGGTGGCCTTTGGCTTGCTGCAGCCGACATGCGAGAGCATCCTGGCGAGAGGAAAGCAGATGTCGGGTTCGTCGTCCACCACAAGGACCTTCAGGTCGGCGATGCTGAATTTCGTGTCGGGCCTGGCTTCACCCTTTACCTCCTTGCGCCCCTCCTTGCAGTCAGGAATATAGATTATGAAAGTGGTGCCGACGCCTTCCTGGCTCTCGAAACCGATCTGTCCGCCGTGCATGCGGATGATGTTGTCGCAGACGGAAAGCCCGAGTCCGGAGCCCTTGATGTTGAGGCTGTTGTCAGCGAAGGCGCCCTTGGTGGTAAAGAAGGGGGTGAATATCATTTTCCGGGTATCCATGCTCATGCCGATGCCGTTGTCGCTGACGCGGATGCTGACTCCCTGTCCATACCTCTCGGCTGAAACCCTGATGGTCCCGAATCCCTTTGGACATATGGCATGCCTCGCATTGAGGAATAGATTTACAAGCACCTGCTGGATGTGGCCGCGGTCGGCGCATATCTCGATGCTGTCAGGTATGTCCATTTCAGGGGAGATGTTTTCCAGGCGCATCTGCTCCACCTGCAGTGAAATCACCTCATAGACCATGGCCTTGAGCTTGAACTTGTCGCGCTTCGGCTGCTTCGGCCTGGCGAAAGACATTATCTTGGATACGATATCCCTGCCCCTGTCAATCTGTTTGTCCAGGAGTGTAAACAGATCGGAAAGCTCCTTCCTGTTCATGTCCTCGAGCGATGCAAGCTCAAGGTTCCCCTTCAGCACCATCAGCACATTGTTGAACTCGTGCGCAACTCCGGCTGCGAGCTGTCCGACAGCCGACAGCTTCTCCGAGCGTATAAGATGCTCCTCAAGCCTCTTCCTTTCGGTTATGTCCTGGATTATCGGAATCTGGTAGACCCTTCCGCCGGGCAGGCGCAGCAGCGACACGTTCAGGAGCAGCCAGACGGTGCTCCCGTTCTTATGCGTGGCGCGCCTCTCTATGCTGAAATCCTTGATCTCGCCGGCAAGCAGCTTCTTCATCAATGAGATCGTCTCGTCAAGATCATCAGAATGTGCGAACGCCCTGAAATTCATGCCCTCCATCGCATTCTGCGTATAGCCGAGCATGTCCGCGTACTTCCTGTTCACCTTGAGTATGTAGCCTTCGGGATCGACCAGCCCCACTCCCACTGCAGCCTGTTCGAAGAGCGCACGGAAACGCTCCTCGCTCTCTTTCATCGCCATCCCGCTCCTGCGTTTCTGGATCATGTTTATGGCCAGAACTACGACAAGCAGCACCAGCAGAACAAGGATCATCAGTATCGTTATGAAAAGCGGCTTGTCAACAGAGTAGAATGAAGACGGCCTGTTGAGAACTATGCTTCCTTCAGGCAGGGACGCCGGCTCTATGCCGAACTTCTGCAGCGCGGGATAGTCGAATGTAAACCTGCAGGGAGAATCCAGGATTACCGGCAGCGAGGCAACCGGCGCACCGCCCACTATCTTCTCCATCATCCTGGCGCCCATGGCGCCCTGGTCAAACCCCCTCAGGACCTTTCCCCCGATGACACCGTACATTATCCGCGAATCGTTTCCGACAAATACCGGCGCCTTCGCATCAGACATGATCCGGTGGATGGCCTCTTCCATCGAGAAGGTCTGCCCCTTGGAATCCTGGAAGAATGACAGCATCAGCACCATGCTCTCAGGTCCGAGCGCCGCAACTTCCTTGACAGTTTCATAGATTGGATGCGTGGAGAAGTTCCAGTATACGAAAGTCTTCCCGGGGAATTTCGATTCTATTTTCCTCACACCTTCGAAATGCGCCTTGCCGGTGAGGGAGTCGTCCGATATCACAAAGATCTTCCGCACCTTGGGGAACAAGGAAAGCCCGATGTCGCATGAACCGGCATAATCCTGGGTCTCGGCGACCCCGGTGCAGTTCGGCCAGTCGGAAATCATCCTCAGGTCGAAATCATTTATCCCGCAGAATACAACCTTCATGTCCTTGAACAGCGTCTTCCGGTTCTGCCGGGCGAAATCCAAGGCGTCGTTGTCGACCACGATCAGGCCGCCATACCGCTTCTTCGCCATCTTTACAGCTAGAAGGCCTGACAGCAGCTCGTCGGACTCCTTTGTGCGGCAGTTTTTGGAGTCCATGTATTCGATATGAAGCTCATAGCCGCTTCTGCCCTGCGGGAATACGGATCTGATTCCGTCCATCTCAGAATCTGTCCAGCGGTAGCCCTGGTTATAGGAATTAAGCACCAGGATGTCCTTGGTCTGCTGCGGTTCATCCGCATAGGACGCCAAGGCGATGACGAGAGAAGTGAGAAAACACATTCCCCCAGAAATATATGTGTTTAACTTCATGGTCCAGTAAAATACCGGAGCACCAGATTGATTTCAAGGCTCCAAAGGCACTTGGAATGAACAATCTTGGAGTTAGGACAATGCCCGGCCTCCTCTTCCAATTGAATATGCGCCGGCCAGGATGGCCACGTCCCTTATTAGTGCAACTGACGCATTACGAGGAAGGTCTGCCTTATTTCAGAACCCGGCAAGAAAGCCCGCAAGCTTGTCCGGCCAGTCCTTCACACCCTCCGGCAGAGGCTTCTTTATTCCAAACCCGTGCCCACCCTTTTCCGCCATGGTGTAATCGCACTTGATTCCGTTAGCCTTGCAGTATTCGGCGAAGACCCGCGAATTCGGACCGTGCTGGTCGTCAACAGCGGCATACGCAAAAGCAGGAATCTTCGGCGGCACGACATCATCCAGGAGCTTCCCATCCTTCTCGAGATATGCAGGATATATGAGGATCATGAAATCCGGAGGATTGTCGTTCCTGGTCTCGTTCGCGAGCCTCGCAGCCAGATGCCCGCCAGCGGAAAATCCCATAACTCCAACCTTCTTGTTATTGAAACCGAAACCAGCGCCGTCCTTCTGAAGCAGCGCCAGCCCCTTCTTCGCCTCGTCAAGCGCCATCGCCCGAGTCTTGTCCCCAGAGTTCACATGGTAGAGGAGTACAGCCACGTCATACCCGAATCCATTCAGCATCTTCGCGATGTCCCTGCCCTCATGGTTGATCGCCAGGATGAAGTATCCACCGCCGGGACACACCATGATCGTCCCCTTTGACGGCCTGTCCTTGCAGGGGAAAAGCTCAAGCCCGGGCTCTATGACCTTGCTGATGCGCTCAATGCCGTCCTTGCCCATTTCAGCCGCAGGCGCCGGAATCTCCTTCCTGCCGTCCAGCCCCACCCGTTTAATCCCGTCTGAATCCGCCGCTGAAATCCCGGCCGCAGCCAGGAGACCCAGAATCATTGTACTCATTTTCATCCATAACCTTTCATTATTTCTTTAAGTAAAGCAGGCATTCCTGCCTGCTTATTGATTTTACATGAACAAACAGACAGGAATGTCTGTTTTACTTAGAAAGCACTGCATCACCCTTGTCGGGCACGATATCAACGAGTCCGAATACTGCTCCATCTTTTTCGACAGTCCTGCATCCGGCCCTCTTCCCGCCCTGCTCCGCCTTGAAGTCCTTCCATGCCGGATCGAGGCGCACCTTTACTGTAAGCGGGAAATCAAAGATGTCATCCTTCATCTCGTCCGAAACGGATAGCACAATCTTGTCGGGGGAAGACTCCTTCACCTTCAATACCGCCGTATCGCGCTCCTGTCTGTACTTCACCACATCCTTGAAAAGTCCGATCCAGAGCTCGCCTGCCTTCGCTTTTTCCGAAACCAGCGCCAGCTGCTTCTCGATCGCAGGACGCGCCTCGGTCTTCGCCTGATGGAAATGGCAGCAGTACCAGGCGCGGTAGAGGTCCTTGTTCTTCGCAAAACCCTTTTCCAGGCATGACTTGAGATCCTGTGAATCGAACTTCGCATCGCCATAGTTTATTATGCCGCTGATGCTGTTGGTATTCATATAATTTATCTTGTTCGCGGGATTGACCGACCCAGTGGCCCCCCTGGCTCCAATGTAATATTTCGCCGCGACAGCCGGATCGTTCAAGTTCGAATTCTTCCCGCCGCGATACGCCAGACATAGCGCCCTGTGCCCGGGAATGCCCTTCTCTATCCGCTTCTGCGATTCCTCATATTCCGTGTTGATATCCTTCCACTCCGGACTTTCCTGGTTCAGATGCGTCAGTGAATGCGACTGAACGTCATGCCCCAGCTTCAGCAGCTTCGCAAAACCGTCCCAGGTCCCGCAGAACCCGGAATTCGAACCTGACACGGTGGACGCGATGACAAACCAGGTGGCGCTGAAATTATATTTCTTCCCCATCTCAACCCACCATTCATGGTCGGGCGCGCAGTTGTCGTCGATCGTGATCGACAGCGCCGCCACCGCATCGTTCTTCCAGAGGCATACCGAGGCTTCTGCGAAGTTCGCAGGCCAGTCGCGGTCCTTCAGTTCGAACCTAGCCTTGCCTTTCGGATCCGGAAGGTTCAGCTTCTGCCTGTCCAAGTCCTGCGAAACAGCTGAAAGAAACGGGAACAGGCATAACAATATCAAAAGGTTTGTCTTCATACTCAACTTTCACTTGAATCTTCTTATAAGGCGTTTGCCTTTAAAGAAAAATTTCCTTCCGATTAATTTATCATTCCAAGCATCATATTGAAAACACTCTTGATAAAATGTAGGGTATGATCTGTTTTACAGTAGGTACGGGCTTTAGCCTGTACCTGTTTTGGGTACACCCTAAAAGGGCGTACCTACTTTAATAAAGGAATCCCGAATGAACCTTGACAAGTCTTTCCCTCGCTATACCGATTACAGCCCCCTCATCCCGGTCTACTGTGCGACACCCGGCAAGGGCGCCTGCATCCACCGTTTCTTCGACACTTCGCCGATCAGCCCGACAGGCCGTTATCTCGCAGTCTTCCGCTTCCCGTTCGAGGACAGGCAGCCAGAACCGGGCGATGCCGGCGAAATAGTCGTCATCGATCTCGACACCGGCAAGGAGAAAATCGTCGCGGACACCTGCGGCTGGGAACCGCAGATGGGCGCCAACATCAACTGGGGCGGTTCCGACGAGGAACTATTCTTCAACGATGTCCACACCTCCACCTGGAAGCCTTTCGCCTGGAAGCTGAATCAAAAGACCGGAAAGAAGATGAAAATGGACGGCACTGTCTACCACGCCTCCCCTGACGGACGCTGGCTGATTTCCGCCAACATGACCACCATGAGCAAGACACAGCCGGGCTATGGTGTCAGGATTCCCCGCGACATCGCCCGCATGAACATCGGTCCAGCTGCGGACGACGGCTTCTATATCACCGACACATCCACCGGCAGTTCCAGGCTGCTGCTTTCGCTCAAGGACGCATTCAGCAGGGCTAACCCGCGCATACAGGTCGGCGACGAGATCGCAAGGTCGGAGGTCTACGGGTTCCACAGCAAGTTCAACCACCAGGGCGACAGGCTCATGCTCAGCATCCGCTGGTTCCCGGCGAAGGACAAACCGCGCTGGGACATGTTCAGGGAGGCTTTCAAGGAAGTGCGGTACGCCTGGGTGACGATGAAACTCGACGGCAGCGAGCTGCACTGCGCGGTCGGGCCGGAACAGTGGGACAAGGGCGGACACCACGCCACCTGGTTCCCTGACGGCAAGCGCATCTCCATGAACCTCCACATCGACCGCGATGAGCTCCGGTTCGTACAGGTCAACTACGACGGCAGTGACCTTCACAAGATGTTTGACAATGTCCTGGGCTCAGGTCATCCAACAGTGCATCCCGACGGCAGGCATCTCCTGACCGACACATATACCAAGGAAAAAACTGCTTTCGGAGACGGCACTATTCCGCTCCGCTGGGTCGACCTCGCAACCGGCGAGGAAAAGATGGTTGCCAGGATCAATACTGGACAGCCATCGCCTGACGGTGTCCTGCGCATCGATCCGCATCCAGCCTGGGACCGCAGCTGGCGCTATGTGACATTCAACGCGTTCATAGGCGGCACCCGCCGCGTCTACATCGCCGACATGAAGGAGCTTATCGGATAAAAATGTAGCACAGGCATCTTGCCTGTGAGGAAATTTGAACATCGAACATCCAACTTCGAACTCTGAACTTCGAAATCTTAGAACAGCCCTTGCGGGCTTAACTACAAACAGATTCCAGTAGTTCTTGAAACATGTTGGTAGTCAACGTCGTGAGACGTGTCGTCATTATTAACGGAACACGGCCTGCTCGCACGCCCGCGCCTCCCCTGCGAAATTTATCAGATTCCAACTTCCTCATGCTAATTGCATCTCAACCGGAAAAATGCTATTTTAAAAATAAAGAGAACTTTCATATATCAAAAGTTGTCTGAAAATATGAAAAGAATATATATAATCATGTTAAGCCTATTTATGGCCGGCTGCGCATCCACATCTGATCCTTTTTTTAATATCAATAATTCCTGCAACCGATTTTACAATGAAAACAAAAGATGGCCCTCTTCCGAAACAGAGCTGAGAGAAAATGAACAGAAATTTACAGACCACAAGACTGACTGGAGTTCGATTTCTGACTTCAAAATCATGAAAATATCTGATGATCAGGCTTATATTACCTATAGCACCATGGGGTTTTTGGGTAAAAACACAGTCTCCGGTTCGATATATAGGCCGATAGTCAAGGTAACCATAAAATATAATAATCCAGGCAACCAGGCAGATTCCTCAGATTAATTTTTAACGGACAGATAACAACAGGTTGTTCTAAAAAACAAACATGACACACATACTTAATTTATGGATGAAGGAATATGCCGATGTCCCATGGATGGTATTGCTTGCTCTTTTCATCGTATCCTCCCTGCCGTTTTTCATAAATAAGATGAACAAGTCATCAATCTTCATCCTCATTGGCTACGATTGCGTTGTCAATTACGTCATCCCTGCAATAATCCGCCCAACTACGGCTGCAAAGATGGGCATTGACAATTTCACGATTGCATTTTTCCTGTCATTCGCGATAGGCTATTCACTTATATGTTTTCGAAGGGAGAAGAAAAGCAGGGCCGAAGACACGAGCGGCTTATTTGCAACCATATCCCTGGTATTCTTTTCAACTGCGGCTTTTCTCCTGGCGATAAGCAACATTAAATATTTCTAGGGGCCGCATGCAGTTGACGGCGTGCTGCTGTCGCCTGACATTCGAAACTCAGCCCTATCTTGAAATTGATCAGGAGAAGGACACGCGGCATTGCTAAAAGTTAAGCCACATCCCGAATATCCTATTGAAAAAGGCAGGTACCTGCGCGGCAATGATTATTCGCCAGTGGCTCTTGCTGTCATCCTCAACACCGACGAGGATAAGATACCACGGGAAATCAATGAGATGGTCAAGCTGGGCATAGAATCCGGTGCGGCGCTCTCAGGAACAATCCAGACACCGAACATCGGACTGGAAAAGATGATCAGCAATATCATTGCAAACCCCAACATCCGATATTTGATTTTAGCCGGGCCAGAATCAGCGGGACACCTTACTGGAGATGCGATTGTTTCACTGTTTGAAAATGGAATTGATGAAAAAAAGAAAGTTGATGGCACAGAGGCGCAATACGCCTGCCTATACAACATCCCCCCTGCCTATATAGAGAGGTTCAGGAAGCAGGTGTCACTGGTAAACCTGCAATTTAAAGCCGTTGATTCGATTCAGGAAGCAATACGTGCATGCATCCAGGAGCAGCCTGCAGTTTTCAACGGACAGACTCTATATGACATAGGCGCCTTTCCTGAACCGCTGCTTGAAGCTGAAGCAAGGTTGAATACAGATAAACCGTGGCTGGCTCCAGCAGATGAAGCTGAGAAGAAGGCCGTAAATAAAATGCAGGAGATGATTGAAAGACTCAGGAAAATGAATAAAGGGAAGTCCTAGGCAGCTAGGTCAACACATATAAGAATGGAAACACTTGAAGAGAAAGTTGCCAGGGTGGTGAAAGAGGATGTGGCAGTTGTGCCATACGATCCACGCTGGCCGCTGATGTTTGAAGAGGAACGGAGGCATCTCCTGTCCTACCTGCCTGCAGGGCTGATCCGGAGGATCGAACATTTCGGCAGCACCGCCGTCCCCGGACTCGCAGCCAAGCCCGTCGTTGACATCCTGGTCGAGGTGGCAAGCCTCGATGAAACAAGAAAAAGGATTTCCCCCGTCCTTGAAGCGCAGGGCTATGACTATTTCTGGAGGCCGACCTGGGGCAATGACACTCCGCCGTTCTACGCCTGGTTCATCAAGCGCGATGAAAAGGGCGGCAGGACGCATCACATCCACATGGTCGAACGAGACTTCGAGCACTGGGACAGGCTCCTATTCCGCGACTACCTGATCGCGCATCCGGAAGTCGCCCGCGAATACAGCGCACTCAAGACAAGGCTTTCTGAAATACACCGAGGCGACCGTGTCTCCTACACCAAGGCGAAATCTGATTTCATCAGGCTACATACGGAAAAGGCCAAGCTGCGCCATGCGGAAAAGGAACATCCATAATGGGGAAGAAACTGGACAGGGAGATATTGCTTCTGGAACAAATGGTCAGGATCTACTGCAAAGGCAGGAAGCATCCTAGCGACGGTATATGCAGTGAATGCATGGAAATACTGGAGTATTCCATGGACAGGACCAGGAACTGCAAGTTTAAGGACAGCAAACCGATATGCAGGAACTGCAAGATTCACTGCTACAGCGAGGCGAACAGGAAGAAGATCAGGGAGATCATGAGATATTCCGGACCAAGAATGCTGATCAGCCATCCAATCCAGGTGCTGCTGCATATTTTAGGATGAACGTACTGCACGCATCATCAGCAAATGAAGAATCCTCACTCCGAAGGCTGCACGACCAGCAGTTCCAGCCTGTCATCCGTCTCGACAGTTATCTCGCGCGATCCGTAAGGTATGAAGAACTTTGAGCCCTTCGAGGCCTTGCAACTGGAGATCGGCCCCCTGATCCTGCCGGCACCGTCGATGGCGATTACGACGAAGAAGCTGTCTTCGGATATACGGGTTTTCCCTTTCTCCAGCAAAACCCTCTTCATCCTGAAGCAGTCGGTCCGGCGCCTATCAAATATTGAATATGCCTTCACGCCTGGATCCTTGACCCCAAGATCCTTTCCGTCAACGAAATATTTCTCCGAGACATCCTTCAGCGAAGTCTCCTTGAAGTCGAACACCGACATGCCGAAGTCGACATCTTTGCCCATATACCTCATCGGGTATGGAAGCTCATAGTCGCCGCGCCTGAACTCGATCCTCACGGCGAAGTCGGTCGGCTCCATCAGCTCCACCATCAGTATCCCCTCGCCGATCGCATGGGGAAGACCGCCCGGGATGATGAACGCATCGCCTTTCCTCACAGGAACTTTTTCGAAACATGAAAGGATGAAATCAAGATCCTGGTTCTCGACCGCGTCCCTGAACTTCCTCTTGTCCGGCGGCCTCTGGAATCCGGCGAATATATACGGCTCCTTCACATCATCGCGGACGTCCAGGATATAATAGCCTTCTGTCTTCCCGAATACCGAGCCGAGATGCTTCTTGGAGAACTCCTTCGTGGGATGGCACTGCACCTGCAGGCGTACCGACGAGTCGAGGAATTTCAGGAGGAACCCGGTGTTGAGCCCGTATTTTTTGACATGCTTTTTCCCGAGCATGAAGTCAGGCCCCGCCTTGAAGAGATCTGTGAGGAGGAAGAGGTCGGAACCCACGATCACATTCGAAACCCCCTCGAACTTGTCGTCGACTTCCGGCCTGTTGTTGCGGGCTTCCGTTGTGGAAGCTATCCAGTCCTCGGGATAATGCCCGTCGCCGGGTTTCTTCCTGCCTTCGAGCCTGTCGAGTTCGCGGCCCCCGAGATAGCTTCTCCACACACGGTTCGGAAACAGCTTTATTATGTCTATGTTCTTCATCCTTTAAATATAGGCTGTAATTCAGTATCGGCAAGCCAGTCAGCTTCAACAGAGAACCTTCCGCTCATCCAGCAGCCTTCAACGCATATTCATTGAACAGCTTCAGGTATGTCCTATACTGTTCGAGCGAGACGCCCGGAGGAGTCTGATGGTCGCAGCTGATCAGGAATCCGCCCTTCTTCGCAGTCGGCAGCAGTCTTTCGAATTCCGCGCGTATCGCGTCTTCGCCCTTGTTCATCACCATCTTGTCGTAGGCGCCAATATACAGATGCTTCGGATGATCATTCCGGAGCTTTGCGATATCGACACCCGCCTGCCGTTCAAGTGGAAGTATGCCTTCGATCCCGGCATCCTCGAACCAGCTGTTGGGGACGCTGATGTCTCCGTCGGAGTCTATGATCACCTTGATCCCCCTCTCCTTGAGCTTTGGAATCACCATCTGATAATATGGCTTCATGAACTCGTCAAAGAGCTCCTTCGAAAGCATGGGGCCGTTGTTGTAGCTCATGTCTTCCGCGAACGTCATGAAATCCGGCGTGGCATATTCGCATATCTGGTCAACCACTTTCAGCTGATGTGCGACCAGGTCCCTGTTCATCCTGTGCATCAGCTCCGGCTGATCGTAGAAGGCATAGAGATGTTCCTCGATCCCGAAGAGAGTCCTCGGAAACCAGAAGAAGCCCTCTATCGTGAACCATGTGACGCAGCCCCCTTGTCTGTGTTCCGGCGCCCACTTCTTCCACGCTTCGACATTTATGCAGTTTTCAGGATACAGATGCTGTTTCAGCGCCTCGTAGTCTCTTTCATTTTTGACGAATCCGGCACCGTGGTGCGCAGGCTGCGGAAATCCCGGTCCCCTGGGACGCGCCCAGTCCTGGTAATAGACGTCCATCCCGAAATACCTGTAGGTCTCGTACCTGTCCATGTT
Organism: uncultured Victivallis sp.; assembly: GCA_964506605.1. Lineage (GTDB taxonomy): Bacteria > Verrucomicrobiota > Lentisphaeria > Victivallales > GWF2-50-93 > GWF2-50-93. Next base: position 11,488 of record CAZDNQ010000090.1, read on the forward strand.
TCCCGGCAGCCCTTCGGCCCGCCAGCGCTCGATTGTCTTGTCCCACCAGCCCGCCCATTCAAGTATCGGAAGGCGGTCGAACTCCCTGAACTCCATTATCGCATGGAACCTTTCGCGAGTGTTCATGTGCTTTCACTCCTTGTTATTTTTTATGCACTGGCTTTAAAATTCATATTCTCCGTCAGACGCCCCGGCCTGACCGTGGAGCGCGGTGATTCATCACCGCCTGTATTGCCCTTCCTTGTCAGCTAATATATTCCTATCATTTCTAATTAATTGGACTATATTGACCATACTGGTGGATAAAAACGGACATGCGGGGGAAGAACGGGTGAATGGATGATTGGATTGACGGATGCTTGGGTAGAAGACAATAACTGGAACCTCTAAAGACATGAATGCCAAAACCGCAGAAGAATTACCTCGGGTGAACGTCAGACAGGGAGATGTATCCCGGACAATCGACAGAC
>CAZDNQ010000091.1:0-11918 GCA_964506605.1 uncultured Victivallis sp.
CAACGGATATATCCCCCCTATCACCACCAACGTCAAGGATGCTGGACATGAAGACGAGCTTTTCCCCGACATCGCCTATCTCAACGGCTCGCTGCTGCGCTGGTTCAGCAACAGTACAAGCAACTGCTTCTGGAGCTATTACCAGCCCGTACGGATGTCCATCTGCCCGTCCCACCCCCAGTATGATATGGTTCTGGCAAATGCCATCGCCAACAATCCTTCCAACCATGTGACATATGGTGTCTCCCATTGGTTCTCGCGCTGGTATGAGACAGGGGTTAACTGGAGGGAAAAACTTGACAAGCAGTCACCGTCATGGTTCATGATTCTCGACGTAGCCGACACCGGCTGGTATATGTTTCCGGCGCGCTACTCTTCCACGTCCGTCAATACCCAGGTCGGAGTACCCCACAGGGGCACAAACGCTGTCTTCTTCGACGGGCATGCTGAGTTCTTCTCCTTCAACCATGTCCCGCTTTCATGGGATGATCCACCGTTTGAATCAAAATATTTCAATAACTTTTAAAATGGAGCATAAATGAAATTCACATCGCTTCTTGCCGTCCTGTGCCTGTGTGCGTTTGGAGCGTATGCCGAGGAATCTCGTGCACCAAAGGTGGCAATATGGAATCCTGAGAAAGGGACGAACGAGAGCCGCTTCTCCATTGATCTCAAGGCGATTGACAAGGCTGCCGGATGGCTCAGGGAGTCTGGATGCAAGGTGGAACTCCTGACCGCAGAACAAATCAACGATCCGAAGATATTCAATGCCGACAGCTTCGACGCTCTGATGATCCAGGGCGACGCATTCCCTAAAATTAACATCCCGGCATACAAGGCCTTCGCTGAAAAAGGAGGTGTCCTCGTGTCGCTCGGCGCAAAGATACCTTTCCTGATCGCGGCCACCAGGGAATCCGACGGTTTCTGGACCATGAGCCCGAAGACTCCTGCATTCGCCTGGCAGAATCCCGAAGTGCTCAAGCTCTTCAACATGAAATATTCCTACAATGAGGCAATGCATGACAAAGGCGTTGATCACCGCGCCACCGAACTGCTCAGGAAATATATGCCGGACGCCAATGATCTGAAAGGCAATATCCGCGGCTGGTGGATAATTCCTATAGATGAGGGCAAGGGTGGCGTCTATCCGCTTATCCGCAGCAGGAGAGTGGATGGAGTTGACACCACCCCGCAGATATTCATCGCGAAAAGCGGACCGAGGAACGCGATTTTCTGCCTGAACGAATGGTTTACCGATGGCGGCAAGCCCGCACTTTGGAATTCATCGAAGGATCTTGTGGTGGCATTTGCGAAGATCGCAAAGGATCTGAAAGACGGAAAAATTGATCTGTCCAAGGAGACGCCGATTGAGATCAGTGAAAAAACTCCTCCTCCGGCCCCGATGAGATCCATGCTTCCCAGCGGAAGTGTCGAGCCGGATGGGGCAGCTCCGGTCGCCAGATGGGGGAAATTCGATGGATCAGGCGCTGAACTGGGAGATCCTTTGAAGGAAGGACAGACGAAATCCATTCCGCTAAATTCTTCCCCGAAGGATTTCCCTTACTCGCTGGAGCCTAAGGCGTCCGTCAAGCTGGCGATTCAAAAGCTTCCGGAAGAGAGCCCATGCTTCCTCAGGGTCCGATTCTGCTTCGTCGACACCGGGGCCGGACTCAAGGCGAAACTCGGCGATACCACGCTGATCGATGAGCTGTTCATATGCATGGACGCCTCTGGCCCCGGCAACTTCTCCGACTATGCCAGCAAGCAGCCTATTGACACGAACAGGATTCTCTACATACCTTCTACCGCGAAACAGGCCACGGAGCTGGAGATTTCAAATCCCGGCACCTCTCCGATATATTTTGACGCAGTCCAGATCGAAACACGACCTAAGCCCGCGCCGGAGAGATGGATTGGCCTCAACGGGGGGATTCTCTGGGGGCCGGTGCTGGAGGAATTGAGGAAATCGCCCGACATGTCCAATGTGGACGTCAAGAACTCCCTCACCGGGGAACTTGGCGGGAACTGGAGCAGGATGCGCTGTACTATAAGATCACAATATGCCGGGGCGCCGAATGATCCCGACAGATGGAAGGTGGTTGATTTCATAATTGACCGCGCCCTGACAATATGCCCGCGGCTTGATATCCTTCTTGAAGGAACCGCCGAGTGGGATGCGATTTCTCCGGAAAGATATGCTGAAGCAAAAAAGGCCGGACGCCCCCATACATGCGTGCCTGACACCGTAAAATATCTTGAAGTGGTCGAGCACGTCGTAAAAAAATATGGAGACAGGGTGGAAAACTACGAGATATGGAACGAGACGAACATCACCCAGTTCTGGCGCGGCACCCCTGAGGAATATGCAGATTTCATGATTGCCGTTTCAAAGAAAATCAAGGAACTTGCCCCGAAGGCTACAGTCATAATGGGCGGGATGGCCGGATACAAGGTGCCGTTCCTGAACGCCATGTATGAAAAGGAGGCTTTCAAATACGTCGATCTCTGCGGATTCCATCCGTATGCAGGAAAAAGTTCTGGATGGGACATCCCGTTCGGAATGCTCCAGACCGATCTCTATTCCAAGGGAGAACCTGTGGAAATCTACTGCAACGAGAGCGGCTTTGTATGGAAGACCGGAGAATGGTTCAAGCCTCCGCCGGAATATACCCAGGAGGTTCAGGCGGAACAAATCAACGTCGCAATCGGCCGCCTCCTTTCATCCGGGCTCGCAAAGCTCAGCGTCTTCCATGCAGGCGGCGACGACCACCTTTATGGACTGATAGATGAGAAGGGCAGGCCGAGGCTCGCATACAGGGTGATGCAGGACTATTTCGAACTTGGAAGGCCGGGGAGCCGGAGGCTTGACGTGCAGATGGCTCCATCCGGCGGATCTTCACTCAAAGGTATTTACTGTGCCGCTTCAAACTGCGAGAGGGACGGTTCGGCGAGCGTTGTCTTGAACCCATCTCAGGTGCAGGGAGGGCCAGTCCATGTACGTCTAGGCATTCCGTTCACTGGAAACGGACAGTGGAAATTCGATGCAAAGGATTCCACAGGAGCAGCGGTGCCGGTGAAAGCCGAACTGAAAGGCGCAGGCAAGGACCGGTTCTACGATGTGGAGCTCGAAATAAAGGCGCGTACGCTGATAAAGGCTTCATCACAGCCTTGAACCCGACAGGAAGGAAACATATGAAAGTAATTGCAGTTGTTCTGGCCTCGTCATTGGTTTTTGCGGTGTCTGGCTTTGCCGCGGATGCACCTGCGGAAAAAAGCATTCCGTCCGAGAATTATTCCTGGAGGAATGTGGCTGTAGGCGGCGGCGGAGCCGTCATCGGAGTAGTGGTCCATCCGCAGGTCAGGGATCTGGTCTATATGCGGACGGATGTCGGCGGTGCCTACCGCTGGGATGAGGTGAAACAGGAATGGATCCCCCTGCAGGACGCAATCCCTTTTTCCGAATGGAACCTGTATGGCGTCGATTCGTTTGCAGTGGATCCGGGCGATTCGACCGGTAGCAGGATCTATATCTCCACAGGCAAATACGCCGGACAAACATGGGCGAAGCCAAATGGAATCATCATGAAATCCTCTGACAGGGGGGCGACCTGGAAACGGATTCTTCCGGAAGCCGGCGGAACCGTAAGGGATTCACAGGCGGGGGAAAGACTTGCGGTTGACCCGAACAATGGAAAGCATCTATTGTATGCATCCAGGGCGATCGGCCTGCAGGAAAGCGACGATGAGGGGGAGTCCTGGCACAGGAACGCCGGTTTTCCAGCACAGCCGGAAATCGCCGACGGAAATGCGGGGCTGCAGGGGCTTTTGTTCACAGTATTTGACAAGTCATCAGGAACTGTTCCGGAATCATCGCATACCAGGACGGTATACGTGGGCGGGGCTGGTTCCGGAGTCTATTGCTCGGTCGACGGAGGAGCGAGCTGGAAGCTTCTCGAAAATTCCCCTAAATATCCATACAGAGCATGCATAGGCGGCGACGGAACTCTCTATGTGACGCACAAGGACGGGATTGCGAAGTTCGCACAGAAGGACGGGTGGAAGGAAATTGCACCTCCAACGCAGAAGGGAAATTTTGGAGGCATCACTGTCGATCCGTCGGACCCCGGGCATGTCGTCGCCGCATTCATACAGAACAAGAAGGATGCGCCGATGTTCCGCTCCACCGACGGAGGGGAAACCTGGACGCAGCTGAAGAACGAACTTATAAACACCGTTCCTTGGTGGAATCCTGATGTCGAAAACCACCGCCTGGCCCACATTTTCTCATTGAGCTTTGATCCTCATTACCCAAAAAGGGTCTGGGCGACGGACTGGTATGGAGTCTACCGCACTGACGACATCTCCGCTGAAACTGTGAAATGGACAAATCTGGAGAAAGGACATGAGGAGATAGTCACTCTCGGAACGCTTGAAGCCCCGCCTGAAAGCAAGTTCCGCCTCTACAGCAGTGTCGCCGACGTGGGCGGATTTGATCATGAGGATATTGACAGGTTCCCGTCAAAGGCGACATTTGACAGGGGTTACAAATGGCAGACGACAACCGGTATCGCCTGGTCGCGATCAGACAAGGATTTCCTGGTCAGGGTCGGCGGCCTCGTCTGGAACAAGCCCGGCCTCGGCGGCGCCTACACATTGGACGGAGGCGAGACATGGCAGCTGTTCCCGAAGAACAAGCTTCCCTACAAGGACATTTCGCGTGGCCGTGTCGCAATCGCCGGGGAGGGGAGGAGGATAATCTGGACACCTCAGATCGGAGAACCTTATTTCTCGGACGATCTTGGCGGCTCCTGGAAGAAGATCGACGCTCCGATCAATCTCCAGGCGGTAATGCCCGGGAACAGGGTTTTTTCGTATGAACAGCCTCTCGCTGTGGATATTTCCGACTGCAGGAGGGTCTACATATATTTCAAGCAGCAGATACTGCGCAGCGATGACGCGGGAGACACCTGGAAGATTGTCTGCCAGAAATCCCCTGAATCAAAGATAATCTTCACGAGCGGGCTCAAGGATGATGTCTGGATCGCAGGCAAAGGTCTTTTCCGTTCTAAGGACGGAGGGGAAAACTGGGAGCGTCTGGCTGAAGTCAGTGAGGCGCGCCTCGCCTGTGCCGGCAGGAATCCTCCCGACAAGGGACATTCTGCGATTTTTCTCTGCGGGAGCGTCGGGGGGGTTCAGGGCTATTTCAGATCCGACGATCTCGGTGCGACATGGATCCGGATTGACACTCTTCCGGATCAGCGGATCGGCAATGACCCTAATAGCCTGTGCGGCGACTGGCGTGTCTTCGGAGGCGTTTTTGTCGGTACAAACGGCCGCGGCATCTTTTATGGTGCCCCCTCTCAGGATAAATAATTGTTTTTCTGTGTAGTCTGTGGTTGAGATTATAGGAATTTTATGAAGGTTACTATCAAAGACATAGCGGAGAAGCTGAACATCGACATGTCGTCGGTCAGCTATGCGTTGTCCGGAAAAGGGACGATCAAGCCGGAGACGCGTGACCTTGTCCGCAGGACCGCCGAGGAGATGGGGTATGTACCTAACGGCATCGCGAGGAAGGTCAGCACTGGCAAGAGCAATCTCGTCGGCATTGTGATGCCAAACGTGCTTTTCGGATATGGTGAATTCGTTCAGCATGGGTTCAGGATGCTTTCCGACGCAGGCATGGAGACAAATTTCTCACTCACGGAATTCGACGACAGCCTTGAGGGGATGGCGTTGAAGTACTTGCTTGAGAACCGTGCCGCCGGCATCATCATCAAAAGCGTATATGGGAAATGGGAGAGCGTGCCTTCCGGACACCCGCTCCGGCTTGCGGCCGCAAACAATGTTCCAGTAGTGAGCTTTGGATATCCAATAACGGGCTCCCCTTTCAGCTGCGTCCACATGGATATGTTTGCGATCGGCAGGATCCTTGGCGGACGTCTTGCTGAAACTGGCAGGAGGAAGGCTCAGCTGCTGATCCCGCATCCTCCCCCTTTCTACAGGAACGTGGATGAACTCATGAAAGGGCTCGAAGAAGGAGCCAAGGGCAGGATCGAGGTCTCCAGGTATGGATTGAGGCCAGGGACATTGAGGATTTTAAATCATCCAGGACAAACAAGCAATATGAATTGATGCTGAATGAATTCCTGACTGAAGCAGGACTGAAGACAGGACAGATCCTCATGAGAAAGGTCTTATCCATGGATAAAGGGACCGACGCTCTAGTCTGCCTCAGTGAAAACAACCTTATGGGAGTATACGGTGAAGCGCTCAGGAACAATATCGACATCCCCGGGAAAATGGCGCTTGTAAGCCCTGAGAGGAGCCTGATGCTCTCCTTCGCGCCAATACCGATCACTTCCGCGTATGTCCCGTTGAAATCCGCCGCCGAGTCGTCTGTTTCATTGCTGATGGATCTTATGAAGGGGAGACTGGAAGGTCCCAGGACAATAAGCCTGAAGCCGGAATTCTATCCCGGAGCGTCGGTGTAATTTGAAATGATCCTGAAATTTTATTTTTGCGCGCCAAAAATTAAATAATGTGGTAAAGTCTTAACTTTTAAATAATTTGGAGGAGCAATATGATAAGGAAGATTCTTCTGGCGGCATTCACAGCCGCTTGCGCCATCAGCACATATGCGGGAACCTTCACGATGAACTGGGAGACCGACAAGTCCCCCGTCACCTATGCGCCAGGCGACAAAATGGTATTCAAGGTGCAGCTCCTGGAGGATGGGAAGCCTGTTGCAGGAAAGAAACTGAAATGGACACGCAGGGGCGACGACGGCAAGACTGCAAACGGCGTGGCTGTCTGCTCCGAAAAGGAACCCGCGATCATTGAGTCGTCCATCGACAGTCCCGGATTCGTACATGTTGCCATCAGTGTTCTTGATGAAAACGGCAAACCTGTTAAAGATGCAAAAAACCAGGATCTCAAATTTGAAGGCGGTGCCGGAGCGGACATTGCGAAGCTCGCATCCGCGCCTGAACCGAAGGACTTCGACGAGTTCTGGAAGAAGCAGAAGGAGAAGCTTGCGGCGGTTCCGGTCAAGGCTACGCTGGCAGAAGTCCCATCGGAAAATCCGAGGTTCGTAGTCTACGACGTCAAGATCGATTGCGCTGGCGGCAAGCCGGTTTCCGGATATTTCACCAAGCCGAAGGACGCCAAGGAGAAATCCCTGTCCGGCAAGGTAAGCTTCATGGGATATGGAGTTTCTTCACCTAAACCTGAATACAGGGACGGCGGAATGACGCTCAGCATAAATGCCCACGGGATCGAGAACGGCAAGGATGCGGACTACTATGCGAAGCTGAAGGACGGCGAACTCAAGGGATATGCATTCAAGAACGATGAGAACGCAAATCCAGAGACTTCCTATTTCAACGGTATGATGCTACGCGTGATGAGGGCGCTCGAGTTCGTCAGGATCCAGCCGGAATGGAACGGCAAGGAGCTTATCTCCGCAGGCGGGAGCCAGGGAGGACTGCAGGCGATATCCGGAGCGGCCCTCGATCCTGCAGTGACCATGTGCTATGCCTACAAGCCATGGTGCTGCGACCTTTCCGGAATAAACTCGGGAAGAGTCCGCGGATGGCGCCCGGACTGGGCAGACGGGCTTGCATATTATGACAATGTCAACCATGCAAAAAGGATCAAGTGCAAGATAGCCATAAGCTCCGGACTTGGCGACTATGTGTGCCCTCCTTCCGGCGTGACGATCCTGTATAACAACATAAGCGCCCCGAAGCAGATAGATTATATACAGGGGACGACCCACGGCTACGATGCCCCAAACCCGAAGAAGTTCACATTGAAGAAAGATTAATCCAGCAACCACAGAACACACAGATTACACAGAAATATTTCAACCACGAAACATACGAACGGCACGAAACAAGGAATGAACATGTTTTACTATGGAGCGGCATATTATCCGGAGCACCGGACCGAGAAGGAATGGCTGAAGGATATTGATCTGATGGAGAAGGCCGGCGTGAATTCGCTGAGGATTGCGGAGTTCGCATGGAAGCGCCTCGAGCCGTCTGAAGGCAGATACGATTTCAGCTGGCTGGAGAAATTCATAGATCTCGCCTGGGAGAGGAAAATAACCTCTCTCGTATGCCCGCCGATGCGCACGGCGCCTGCATGGCTCGTGGAAAAATACCCGGACGTCATGATTGTCAATGAGAACGGGGTGAGGCTCGAGTTCGGAAGCCGCTACACTTTCTGCATAAACAACCCCGATCTCTTCAGGCGCGGACTCGCCCTGGCGGAGAAGATGGCAGAGAAGTTCGGCGCACATCCAGGAGTCTGCGGCTGGCATCTCGACAATGAATATGCCGACGAGCCCGACTGCCATTGCGGGATCTGCAGGAAGAAATGGCAGAAGTGGCTCGGCAGGGAATATTCCGGCATTGACTCGCTCAACAAGGCCTGGGGCACCGTGTTCTGGGGAACGGAATTCGATTCGTTCAAGCAGGTTCCGACCCCGAAATTCTCAAAGACATACCATAATCCTGCACTGACCCAGGCATGGAGGCGTTTTGTCAGCGGCTGCAATGTCGAACTCGTCGGGCTCCACGCTGATGCGGTCAGGAAATATTCAAAGGGCAAGCACGTGACCACTAATTTCCAGACCTGGAATCCGCGTACGGACTATTTCCAGCAGCAGAAGAACCTCGACCTCTGCGGTACAAACTATTATCCGCCGTACGGTACTGATAATTTCAGCTATTCCTTCGGACTGACCAACTGCCGCAGCTATAAGAAGAAGCCGTTCCAGGTTCATGAGCTCAGGAATGCGGGGCATCTCGTGCCAGGAAAAACAAACAACAGCCCTGTATCCGGAGAGATAGAGAAGCTGGCGGTCCACGCGGTCGCCAACGGTGCCGACGGGCTCTACTACTTCGCCTGGCGCGGAGTGCCGTATGGGATAGAGCAGTCTCATGGAACCCTGATCAGGCACGATGGCAACCCGGGAAAGACCTATGAGGAATGCGCCAAAGTCGGAAACAGGCTCAAAGCTGTTTCAAGGCAGATTGCCGGATCAGACGTCCTCGCTGAGATTGGAATCTTCCACGACTTCCAGTCATGGTGGATGATGGAGAAGAAGTGTCCGGAATGGACAGGACCCGACGGACTTTTCAGAAATCTTTTCCAGCAGATGCATTTTGCCGTCCGGAAAAACGGATATCTCTGCGATACAGTCGACCGCAGTACGGATTTCAGTGGGTACAAGGTTCTTGCCGCCCCCTTCCTCACGGCTTTTGACGCTTCATTGTCTGGTAAGATACTGGATTTCATAAGGGGAGGGGGGACCTTCATCGCCCATCCTCTTTTGGGGATGAAAAATCCGGACGCGGAGATCTATCCGTCTAGAATTGAACCAATGCTTGGAAAGGCTCTGGGATTGAAACTCGGCGAATACGCGACTTCAGGAGCAAATGAGTCGATCAATTTTTCATGGGAAGGGAAAAGCTATAAGTCATCTCTCTTCTTTGAGCTCTTGGAAAATGAAAGCGGGCTTGCCCGCCCCATTGCGAAATTCGCGGAAGGCAGGTTCAAGGGGCTGCCGGCCGCTGTCGAGGTCAGGCATGGCAAGGGCAGATTTGTCTTCATCACATGTTTCCCGGAAGAAAATTTCTATTCGAGCTTCCTCCCTGCGATATTCGCAGAAGCTGGCGCGAACCCGGTTATTGATTCCGCTGTTCCGGAAGGTGTCGAAGTTTCAGAGCGCCGCAGCGGCAATACCCGTCTTGTCTTCCTGATCAACCATTCAGCCAGGAATAAGAATGTCGCTATCAAAGGCCATTCCTGCGACATCTGGAACGACGAGAAGCTCAAGGACAAGATCCCGCTCAAGCCGTATCAGGCGCGGATAGTCATCCAGTAGGATAGTTTGAAACGAAGGATTTCTTTCCTCCGGGGAACCGGACTGCAGGCATGCCATCCGCGGTCAATTTTTGAATTAGCTGCTATTTCCTGTTCGTGAAGAACTGCCTGCGGTTTTCGTAGAAGGCCGTACCGGGGGAGCATGTCGGGCCGCAGTTGCAGAGGAATCCGTCGCCCATCCGGCCGAATTCCCTGCTGAATCCCTCCCACATCTTTTCGCTCTCCAGACAGAGGCTCATCGGCATCTTCGGAGAACGCCTGTTTACTTCGGAAGCGATGAACCTGTAGACCTTCTCCCTGACTTCGTGCGGGAAGGGGCCATACAGGTGACCCCTGGTTTCATCCTGGTTCCTACGCGCCAGGTCGACAGCCCAAGGGTCCAGGATGTCCTCAGGGATGCAGTTCAGCAGTTCGTCCAATGTCATCCAGCCGAAGAAGCAGACAGAGATCACGTCGGGCTCCACTTCTTTGAGCAGCAGTTCTATCATCCTGGCATATTCCTCCTCCCAGTTCCTGACAGGCAGGATCGGGCTGAACCTGCAGCGCACCAGGTATCCGGCATCCTGGCACTTCTTCATGGCAAGTATCCGGTCCTGCATGGAAGCCGCCTTGATCTCGGTCTTCTTCGCCTGGGTCTCCGGTGACAGGCTCCATTGCACAATGGTCTTTCCGCCATGGTCGTAGTCAAGCATGAAATCGACATTGTCGCTTTTGCCGGCATAGAGCAGGAGATATTTATTTGGCTTGTTCCGAAAATATTCTACCATCAGCCGCGTGGCGTCATATTCCGGCTCGAAGCAGTTTATGTCAGTTGCATTGTCCCATTTGTAGACGGTCTGGAAGATGTTAAGATCGGTCCATTCGTCCAGCTTCTTTATCTCCTCCTCGATGTTCACGCATATGTTGAGGAGGGTCTTCCCGTACGAGCAGTACGAGCAGAGGAAGCCGCAGCCATATGCGGAATGGAGCTCCCAGGCGGTAGTGCAGATCGAACCTGTCTTCATGCGCGGATTGGCGTCGGCCCTGTAGGACAGACCGAAATGGCCGTGGAGCTTGCGGGTCTCGAGTTCGGGGAACTTCCTGACGCGTTCCCTGTAGACGGCCTCATCGAAGCAGAGCGTGTTGAAGACGACATCGCCATGCTCCGGCTGGGCCGTCATGCCCTGGTTCGGGACATCGGTACAGCCCTGCCAGCGCTCACGGACAAGCCGCGCCAGACCGGCATCGTCGACCTCACGGATGTCCTTGCAGGGGATTTCTCCTATCATCCGTTCCGCGCGTCTCCGGGCCAAAGGATTGTCAAGTACGCTCTTGTGGACCGCTATCAGCTTCGGATTGATTCTGATCATGGCTTTAACCTATGCTCCTCATCTTAATTTCTGTCATCATTGATTTTTCCTCCGGCGGATCTCAGTCCATCCCGTCTCCGAGATATCTCCAGTAGCCATATTCCCAGTAGCCCGGAGCAGCCCCGTTCCTCGTGTTCGGCCTCTTGTAGATCCTGGCGCTTCCATCGAAAAAGGCAACACCGTACGTACGCTTGGGATGGTGTGGATATTTTGGATCAACGGTATAGTCCCTGTTGCTGAAATCCGTATCGTAGACAATAAAATATGAGGACGGCTTCGCCACCCACGTGGCCTTCCTCCCCCCAATCCTCTCCCGGCCGGGATTTGCAGGATCCCATGCCTGGAACGAGTTCAGATATATCCCGCGCCTCTCGGGACGGGCCGCAGAGTCACTGGTTGCAACCGACGTCGCCTCGTATGAATCCCACCATGCCACTCCGGCAGGACACATGTAAGGCATCATTATCAGCCTGTAATCCTTGAAAATGGAGGACGCGATTAGAGGGATGACGTCCTCGTAGCTCTTCCCATAGTAGCCGTACATCAGCGGCCAATAACCCGCATCAGCCCATGCACCCCATTCACCATTGGACGCAGGAGCCAGGGGACAATATTCATTATATTGCTCCGGCGGATAATCAGCTTGCATATCTGACACTCTCCGCTTGAAATAAA
>CAZDNQ010000092.1:0-11916 GCA_964506605.1 uncultured Victivallis sp.
CGTCAGGCAGATCCAGAACCAGGCTCTGACAAAACTTAAGACGATGCTGATTGACGAGTCGGGTTTCGTGTACGAATAAGAATTCTGACAGGATTTACCGGATTAAGGTATTGTAAAAAAAGTTAAATATAAAACTACCCATAGCACATTGAAGGGGGTGAAGACAGATGATCGAAATTCGAATGAAGAAAGGCGAACAGATTGACCGTGCCCTCCGCAGGCTCAAGAAGAAGCTTGACAAGGAAGGCGTGCTCAAGGAGATCCGCAACCGCCGCCACTATGAGAAGCCCAGCGAGAAGAGGCGCCGCGCGGAACGCCGTCCCAGAATGAGCACCTACACCGGCTACAGCAGTTTCAGGGACTAGCCAGCTGACTTGTGAAATTTAAAACCCCGGCCTCAAAAACCGGGGTTTTTTATTGGCTGGATTATGGTATATTGACAGATTGAAAAATAAAGAGGTCCAAATGAATTCTCCTGTTGACAGGGCTAGGAACATACTTGTCGTCGCATCCGAGGAGGGCGGGGCTGAACTGCTGTCGTCCATGATAAAGGCCAAGGCCAACAAGAACTACTTCTTCTGCATGGAGGAGCCCGCCACGAAGATATTCGCCGGCAAGATCCGCAGGATGGACCTCGTAGACCTCGACTTCATCAACAGCAACAGGCGCAGCATTGATCTTGTCCTTACCAGCACCAGCTTCATTTCCGACCACGAGCGCCGGGCCATCTCCCTCGCGAAGAAGAACAAGGTGAAGGTGGCGTCGGTCCTGGACCACTGGATCGGATACCGCCAGCGTTTCCTGCCAAGGGAGATGTGGAAGAACATTCCTGTCACCTGGATGAACCAGCTACCCGACGAGGTCTGGGTTGCCGACAGGTCGGCCTTCGAGATCGTCCAGAAGGAAAAATTTCCCATGAACAAAATCTTCAGGACGAACAACCAGTACCTTGACGACATGTCCCTGCTTTTTGAGAATGAGGAAAACAGGAAGAAGGGTCCGATAATAAAGCCGAAGAACGACATAAAGATCCTCTATATCAGCGAACCGGTCTCCGAGGAGGCGCGGCTGATGCATGCTGATCCCAAGTTCCGCGGATTTACCGAGGTGGACATCGTCAAGGCGATCCTGCAGTTCCTTCTCGAGAACTATAAGATGACGAACCTGAAATTCAGGTTCCGGCTCAGTCCGAACGATCCTCCTGACAAATATGACAAACTTATCACCGGTGTATCGCAGATAGAAAAATCCGCTTCCAGAAATCTGATAGAGGATCTCTTGTGGGCGAACACGGTTTTGGGGATCGAAAGTCCGGATCTGGTGGTTGCGCTTGCAGCTGGCAAGCAGGTTTTCAGCTGGCAGCCTGAGACGACCCTCCAGAAGACATGCCTGCCGCACAAGGCGATTCGGCACATCGGAGCCCTGAATGCGGAATTCGCGGAAAAACTGGAACTGCTGGTCAACCCGCCTCCGGATCCTGTGGAGCCTTTGCAGGATGACAGAAGGGATTGGCAGAAAAGAGCTCCTCCAAGATATCCACGTTAATGCTTTTCCTGGGCAGAAATCCAGTCTGAAATGGTTCCAGCTAGCGAGTCTCTTTCCGAAAACATCAGGAAATGATCCTCTTTGGGATAATATCTGCTTGAGACAGCAGCATTTATTTCTTTTAAACTCGCCTCGAATCCAAGGATGCTTTCAACCGGGATCCTGTCGTCCTGATTTCCATGGAGGATGAGGAAAGTTTTTCCTTTTGCGTTGGACATGAATCCCTGAGAATCATAAATTTCGGATTCAGTTACAGCTGAAATGAAAATGAAGCCCTTGTATCTCTGTCCATTCTTTGCTATCACACGGGTAAGACCGGTTCCTCCGTTTGAGAGGCAGGCAATATAGATATTTTCAGAATCAAGCTCAGGATTTGATCTGATGTACTCATAAGTCTTTTCAATTGTTGTGCAATCACGATCGAGAAACCAGTTGCCGCATCCATAAGTGGGGGAGATTATCGCAACTCCGGATTTTTCCGCGACATTCCTAAGTACCCAGGTGTATCCTATGAAGTTGCCGAGGCTTCCATGCATGAATACCATCACCGGATATTTTGTTTTTTTAAGATCCCTGGGCACGTATTCATAGAATTGGAGTGTCTCGCGTCTGCCGAGGAAAATATCCTCGTAGCACATTCCCAGGGCTGAACCGGCATTCCTGAAGTCTTCATCCTTCATGAGCCCATGGTATACATCCAGGACAAGAGCGCGCAGCCGGACCATCTGCTTGTCGTTGATGCCAACCGGCAGAAGACGGAAGACATATGTCCCAAGCTTGAGCTGGTCAATCTCAGGGACAAGATTTGTAATTCCTGCCCTGTTGAAGGAAAGCTGGCCGGAGCATTTCTGCGAAATTCGCAGGTCATGGCTTATGCCTGTCGGCGACACATGATATGAATATCCGAAGCAGGAGATAGAGGCGAGAATTACTACGGACTGCGCAATTATCCCGATTTTCCTGTATTTTGGAAATACATAAATCCAGAAGAAAAGTGTTGAGATCAGAGCCAGATAAGTACCAAGAGCGACTGAAAATCCTCCTGGAGTTTCAGCAATGAACAGGAGCTCCAGCGAAAAACAGATGAACGGCAGGAGTATGCAAAGGTGGATGAAGAACTTCAGCAGATAAAGGCGTTCCCGGTTTTTTGGAAATCGTTTTGGCATGAGCGGCACTGAATAGTTCTTGTATTTCCCTAATCTATCATTAATTTTACAGATTTTAAATGACTGGACATTAATCAATACATGCCAAAATACCGCATACTTCTGACGGGATCAGCCGGGGCGATAGGCAGAGCCATCACTCAGGCGCTCATTGATGCAGGGCACCATGTCCGGGGTTTTGACCTTGTGAAAACTCCCGGGCTGGAGGATTCACATGTCGGCAACCTCACCGACATGCCGGCAATTGACAAGGCCATGGATTCCATGGACACGCTGATCCATCTCGGTGCCGAGGCGAACGACTGCGATTTCATGACCCGTCTCCTGCCTTCGAACATAGTCGGGGTATACAATGTGATGGATTCGGCGCGCCGTCACAATCTCCGCAGGGTGGTACTGGCGTCATCGATGCAGGTCTATAATGGGATATGGAAGAAGTATTCACCTCCGATAAAGATTGAATATGGAACTGCTCCGAAGAACCACTACGGGGTTTCAAAGGTCTTTGCCGAGAGCATGGGACAGATGTATTCGTTGAGGTTTGGGATGTCGGTGATTGCCGTGAGGATCGCCTGGTTTGTGAGGAATCCCAAGGAGCTCCAGGAGATGACGGACAGCCCAGGGTCGCAGAACTTCTTCTTCAGCCACGATGACGCGGGCAGGTTTTTCCTGAAGGCTGTCGAGGCTGAAAACATCGAGTATTGCATTCTTCCGGCGGCATCAAAGTGGAAGGTAAAAGAGGTCTTTGACCTCGAACCTGCAAAAAAGTTCATCGGATACGAGCCGCAGGATACGTTCCCGGAAGGGCTGCCGTTCAAATTGGGAAAAACCTGAACTTCGAACATCCAACATCGAACTTTGAACAAAAGAAATTATTAAATTCAAATCGCCGGTTCTCCGTTTCGCCGATACGCCGGTTCAGCCTATTGTGACTACCTTCCCGTGCTCCATCACCATCGTCTTCAGTGCAGGATATTTCACCTTCATGTAGTCGATGAAGAGCTGCGGGTCGATGGAATTGCCCTTGAACATGTCGTAATGGGCAGGGATGGTCAGTGAAGGTTTGATTACGCCTGCGAGATCCGCGGCTTCCTGGTAGGTCATGTTGCCGATGCAGTTGCGGGCATAGCGTTCTGCATCCCTTCCATTGATTGGCAGCATCGCTATGTCGATCTTCCATTTGCGCAGTTTCGCCTGGATGCCTTCGTATATGCAGCAGTCGCCGGGATGGTAGACAGTAACTCCATTCCCTTCGAAGATGAATCCGAGATGAGGATAAAGACCTGTCTTTTCATCGTAATCCAGGAATTCGTGGGCCGCAGGTATCGCGGATATGGTGACGTCGTTGATCTTTATAGTCTCGCCGTCGTTCATACCCTTTAAGCGGTTTTCAGGAATGCCGGTCTCCTTCTGGACGGAGTCCTTGACCGCGCGGGGCAGGACAAATACTGCATTGAGAGATTTTTTTGCGAGCGTCGGCCAGACCGCCCTGTCGATATGATCGGTATGATCATGCGAACCGGTGATGATGCCGGCGTTGATCAGTTCCTCGGCTGGAATCGGAGGAGCAAAGAGGCGGTGGGTGCTTGGAGAAAGATACGGATCGATGTATACAACTGTCTTGCCGAGTTTGAGTACGAAACTGTGCTGTCCCAGCCAGCATAATGCCGCCTGGCCGCTTTTAAGATTGAGAGCGTTGAGTTCATTGACTATCATCTGTCCATTTGATGCCATCGAGTATGTTCTCCTTGTAAAATTAACTCAAGTGCACGATCGCAGACAGGAATGTCTGCGTTACTTTTTACGACGATTTGCTGTCCTCTGCCGTCTGTCTTCTGTTCTCTTGGCTGGATTAATATTAAGATCTCGGGCAGGAATGCCCGAGTTACTCGCCGTTTCTCCGTTTCTCCGGTTCTCCGTTTCTATTTCATTCACGCGGTGCTGCTTTATGATATCGCGGAGATAAGCGGCGCGTTCGAATTCCAGAGCTTCGGCAGCTGCGAGCATTTCTTTTTCGAGCTCGGTGACGATGTCCTCGGAAAGTTCGGCCTCCTCGGTCCTGCCTTTCTCCCTGGCCGCCTTGTCTGAGGCGGAATAGATCGAGATGTCCTCCCGGATGGCCTTCACAATCGATTTAGGTTCGATATTGTGCTCGATATTGTACTGTTCCTGCTTATGACGGCGGGCATTGGTGGTTGTGACGAGGTTCTTGATGCTGTCGGTGAGCTTGTCCGCGTAGAGTATGACTTTGCCATTGATATTTCTGGCGGCTCTTCCGGCGACCTGGATAAGTGATCTTGCCGAACGCAGGAAACCTTCCTTGTCGGCGTCGAGTATCGCGACAAGCGCTACTTCAGGCAGATCAATCCCCTCGCGGAGCAGGTTGATCCCGACAAGGCAGTCGAAATCGCCTTTGCGGAGGTCGCAGATCACCTTGGCACGCTGGAGAGCGTCGAGTTCGGAATGGATATATTTGACCTTGAGTCCGGCTTCGACGAGATAGTCGGAAAGACGTTCGGAATTCTTCTTTGTCAAGGTCGTAACCAGGACGCGTTCCTTGCGTTCGGCATATCTGCGGACTTCGTTGATCAGATCGTCGATCTGGCCCTTGAGAGGACGTATGCTTATTTCCGGATCGAGCAGTCCTGTAGGTCTGACGACCTGGTCCACTGTCGTACCGCTCAGTTTAACTTCATAGTCTCCCGGGGTCGCTGAGACGTAGATGGAGTCGTGTGTTATTTCTGAGAACTCCTCGAAGGTGAGGGGGCGGTTATCGAGAGCCGACGGTAGGCGGAACCCATGATCTACGAGTGTCTGCTTCCGGCTCCTGTCGCCCTTGAACATCGCCCTGATCTGGGGGAGCGTGACATGAGATTCGTCGATGACCGTTATGAAGTCCTTAGGAAAAAAATCTATGAGGCAGAACGGGCGCGATCCAGGCAGGCGGTCGGCGAGATGCAGGGAATAGTTTTCAATTCCGCTGCAGTATCCGATCTCCTTCAACATTTCCATGTCATAGATGGTGCGCTGGTGGATGCGCTGGGCTTCTACAAGTAGATTTCGTTCCTCGAAGAACTTCACACGCTCCTTCATCTCTGCGATGATCTTCTGGGATGCGGCCTCGATCCTGTCGGGAGGCATGACAAAGTGCTTGCAGGGGAAGAAGACAGCCTTATCGACTTTTTCCTTTATGTCGCCGGTAAGAGGATCGCACTTGCTGAGGCTCTCAATGGAATCACCCCAGAACTCGACGCGTATGAACTCTTCCCGCTGGGGGACGAACACATCGACAGAATCGCCCCTGACGCGGAAATTCCCCTTTTCCGGGGCCGTGTCATTGCGTTCGTACTGGATGCAGATGAGCTTGAGGAGCAGGTTGTCGCGGTCGATCTTCATGCCTTTTTCTACCGTCACGCACATCTGTTCGTAGTCCTGGGGCGAACCGAGGCCGTAGATGCAGGACACGCTTGCGATGACTATTACATCGCGGCGTTCGAGGAGGGAGGCGGTCGTGGATAGCCTCAGCCTTTCAATATCCTCATTGATGCTCGCGTCCTTCGCGATATAGGTGTCGGTCTGCGGGATATACGCCTCAGGAAGGTAATAGTCATAATAGCTTATGAAATACTCGACAGCGTTCTCCGGGAAAAAGCTCTTGACCTCGCTGTAGAGCTGGGCGGCGAGGGTCTTGTTGTGGGACATTACCAGGACAGGCCGGTCGAACTTCTGGATGACATTTGCGAGCGTGAAAGTCTTGCCGGAACCGGTTACCCCCAGGAGGGTCTGGTTCTTCCTGCCTGCTTTCAGTCCGTCGGCGATTGCCTCTATCGCCTGCGGCTGGTCGCCTGAAGGTTTGAAGTCTGATCTTAATTTGAACATCTGAAGAGCCTGTTGTTAAACAAGCCCTAAAGTTAGCATATGACAGGGAAAAGTAAATTGTGCAACTCAATACCTTCCGCATGGAGTAAAGGGAGAAATTGCTTGTAGTTAACGCCCTGGTCGCCTATGGCGCCGCCTAAGGCGGGTAAACATTATTGCGTGTTCTTGAAATTTGGAACAGCCAAAAATGGCTTAACTACAAACAAGATTCCAGATGAAACAATCCTCTTATTTCTCCTCAGAGAGGATGAAGTTCATGGCGGTGCACGCCTTGTTCGAGATCTTCCCTGAAATAGAAGAGCCGTCCGATGACACCGCGATCTTCTTGTCGGCCATCAGCTTGCCGCTGATGTCGACAGGAACGACGTTCCATTTCGCCTTTGAGGCAGTCTTGAGGGTGAAATCAACTTCAAGAGGCTCATAGATGAAGGGGGCGGTACCGACTTTGCCCATCTTGAAGCTCTGATAGCCGTCGATTTTCTTTCCACCCTGTGAAAGATACATAAGCGTCTGTCCGGAGTTCCTGTCCCTTGCCGCCACGGTCACGAGTATTCTGGAGGATTCCTCGAGCGGTTTATTGTCGAGGCTGCAGAAGCCGATGACGCCGTATGCCTTGCTGAGTTTCATCTTCAGAGGTCCGTTGTCATAGGACTTTCCTTCAGTGAATCCGATGAATCCGCGCGTTTTCGGAGTCCTGATCTGGATGTTCCCGTCGCCGAAGTTCCATGAGATCTCTCCTGTGGCGCTTGTGACAGTCTTCGCCTTTTCGTCCATGCATTTCTGGTATGTTTTCTCATCCCATATGGCAGGATATTTCTTTTCATCGAGTGAAAGCCGGACTCCGCCGACGAGCATCGCTTCATTAGGGACAGCCTGCGGATCGAAGAGCATGAAGAATCTGTTGTCAGAATTCTTCTGGCTTATGTTCTTCTTCCTTTCGGGATCGAACAGCTTGTCGCCGGCGATGCAGTTCTGGTAGATGACGGGGGCGGGTTTGACGTCGCCACGGACGTACATGAAATAGGACATAGGTTCAGTTGCGAGGCCTGACGGATTGTCGAAAATGCCGAAGAAGTTCCTTTTTGCGGTACTGAGTTCGGGCAGGTCGATGTTGAACCTGTGGTTGGCGTTTATGTTCTGCAGGGCGCCATAGGCGGCCATGAAAGGAGCTGCGTCGAGGGTGTAGTCGTTAGGGAAGCAGAAGTTCCATTCGGTCACCGCGAAAGGTTTTCCTGCGACATGCTGGTAAGCGCATTGCAGGAGATGATCCGGGGCGTGCTTCACCACAGGTTCATTCGGGAAAAGGGCCGCTTCCGGGCTCCATCCGCCCTGGGGATGCAGCCAGTAGGTGTGCTTTCCGACGAAATCGAAGTTATTGCTGACGGCTGACTGTATTTCCTGGAGGTGTCCGGGGCCGCCCCATGACGAGCCTTGGACCATTATCTTGCTTCCTGTCGTCCTTATCATGGCCTCGACCTTCTTGAACCAGGCGGTCTCGGTCTCGTAGAAGAAGATTGTCTGGTCAGTTACACGTTTCCTATAAGAAGTCTTGCAGCTTGCCATATCATAATTTGCGAGTATCGCGACCGTACCCTTGTCCAGGCTTTCAATCTCGCCGATGGGCTTGGCCTCGTTCGGCATCATCCAGGCCTCTATGAGCTTGATGTCGTTGCCGTACTTCTTCTTCAGCCAGGCGTTGTACTTGTCCTGGAACTTGAGGGCGTAGACGCCGGGGAGGGTGCTTGGCTGGTTGAAGAAGAGGCTGGACTCGTTGACGACCTTGTACATGTTGAACGCCGGATCATTTGCATAGCTCAGTTTCGTATAAGGATTGACATGTTCGAGGAAAAGTTTTAGCGCCTTGAGATAGAGTTCCTGATGTTTTTCATCAAACGTATACTGTGTGTTGTTTAGTGAGCCTATCTTGTCGAAGGCTTCCACGCCTGTCTCCTGCGCCCATCTGGCGCCGAACGTGCCCGATATCTTCACGTAGATCCCCTGTTCCTTGAGAGAGGCGAAATACTTGTCGAACTTCTCCATGCGGGCCTTGTTGAGCTCCGGTATTATAAAATCGCCTTTTGTGACCATGAGGGTGTCAAGAAGGGAATGGAACCGTACCTGGTTGAACCCGTATTTCCTCAGGATCTTCGCATACTTATCAGCTTCTGCGACAAACGGGAAGAATCCTGCTCCTGTGGCGCAGATGCCCTTGAACCTGACAGGTTTCCCGGGGGCCTTCTCGAATTCCAGATTTTCACCGCTGGCGACTGTCCATCCGAGGCTGCCGGCCGGCTGCTTGAAGAATTCAAATGCGTCGTCCCATGGCGCCGGCTGTGATGCATCGTCATATTTTGCAGGAATTGTAAACCATCCGTCCGTACCATTATCTTCCCAGTCCTTCCATACGAGGGGAGGAGGGAGGACGTCGTCAGCCTTCTTGGTTCCGACGGTCAATCCAAGGATGGCAAGGGATCCATCGATCTTGTCGTTGCCTGTGATCTTGATCTCGCTTATATCGGCGTTTGTGGATTTCTTCGGGGAATAGGGGATGAGATATACGCCGACATCGGCACCCTGTCCGTTCTTGCCCTTCCAGGCGACAACCGCCTTCGGCAGATCGGAAGGCCCCCACCATCCCCCCACATGCCTGCCATAGACCATCCTCTGCTCGTCGGTGCCGCCGTCCGTATACTTGACTGTAAGATCTGCGGCTCCCTCTCCTTCCTTCGCGCCCCATACGAAACATGCCAGGAGATAGAAATTATTTCCTTTTGCACCTGCAGGCACCTTTATGGTGACATCATTGGCAAGTCCGGAGAGTTTTGAAAGCTTCTGCCCCTTGAACATGATGCAGGAATTGCCCTTTTCCGGAATCTGGAACGGGATGTCCTTGAGCGTGGTCTTTCCTCTGGGGAACTTGTCCAGGCAGTTGTCCTTTCCCTGGTCGGACCAGCCTCCCTTGCCGTCACCTTCTGGCGTGTCGTCGACAATGTCCCGGTTGCAGACGCTGTCGAGGGGGACAGGAGTGAAATTGTTCTGGGCGAAAACCGCAGTGGAGATGAAGAGCTGGCTTGACAGAATGGCGATTCCGAAAAACAGTCTTTTCATTTTTTGCATCCTTGTGTTTGATTTTATCTTTGGCAGCTTCATATGAAGAAGGTTCATCTGAAGCTGCCAAATCTAAAATTATTTAAAAAGAGCCCCTGCGGAACTGAAGTTCCGCAGGGGGATTTGAAAATAATCAATAATAGTCAGCGGCCTTCCCGCCTGCTCCTCCGCCTGCTGCAGGAGCTTCACCGGGCTTTGTCGCGCCACTGGGCGTGAAGGGCTCCTTCGAGAGGCAGATGACGTCAATTACCGTCCACACAGTAGAGTCAGTCGCATGTCCGTCGGACGGTCCCGTCACCTGCAGATCCAGGAAATATGAACCCTTTTCAAGCTTGACCGGGGCCTGCTTGGTCCACTCGATGGTCCTGTGCTGTCCTATGGGCTGCTGGTCCATGACCTTTGAATCCGGGTCGAACTGGTTCCAGCCTTCGTCCGGGCCGGGCTTCTTCACCGGTGCACCGTCAGCTCCGAGCTGGACGAAGCGATAGCGCATCTTGCCGAGGTGTCCGAGATATCCGTGCCTGAAATAGATCTGGTAGTCTCCGGCTTCAGGAACATCTATCTTCCAGAGCACGAATCCGGGAGTGGGGAGCTTTTCCCCATTGTCGTTCAGGCAGGCGAATGCATCGCCTCCGCTCAGCAGCTTGGGGTTGTCTCCCTTCAGCCACGGATTCGCCTTGAGATTTGTCTTCATTGCCGATTCGCCCTCTACCCAGACGAACGATGCCGCATTCAGGCAGATTCCTGCGAGAAGGACGGCGGTTGCAGCGATCATTTTCTTCATCTTCTACCTCCTGTTTTTAGTTGACGAAAACTTTATTGATTAATGGGTGACTGTACGACTGGATTGTTGGATGGTTGGGTTTCAAATAGAAGTAGAGAGTAAATTTCTCTTGCTCTTCTGAATTTAAACCCATTCATCCATTCATCCTGTATTCCTATTTAATCACCGTCCCTGCGGTGATCGCAAGCAGGGCTGGTGTTCCGTATTTATCCTTGTCGCCGGTGTATACCATGTCAACCGACTCTATCTGGCCGCCCGGTTCCGGATTAATCCATTTCATCGAATAGAGGACGGCCTTTCCTCCTTCGGTATCGCCCGACCATGCGACCGAAGCATTTGAGCATGACGCCGGCTTGACGGACTGCCAGTTTCCGATCTCTGAAAGCCATTTCACCGGAATCTCCACTTTTTTGCCGCCGGCGTAGTTAACGACATATTTGAACAGGACGGGATTATCTTTTTTGGAAAGCAGCTCGTCCTTCGCGTTGAATGCGTGCAGGAAGAAGAGGGCGTCGCATTTCATTCCAACCTTGATCCCCCTGACCTCGTCCTGTTTCGTCTTCGAGCCGAAACCGCCCAGCATTATGCATGAAGGGACAGGCGAGGTCTTGAAGTCGAGTATGCTGTATGTCACGCCGTCGAACTTGTTTTCTCCTGCGGGCAGGGCGCTGAGATCGCCGGACCTGTTGGAGAACCAGGGGAAGTCGTTTCCAGTCTTCTTCATGTAGGCGTTGAACTTTCCGTCCTCGAATTTCACAGGCGAATACTTGTAGCTGACGACGTCATAGTAGTCGGCGGGCTCAGCCTTTGCCCCTCCGAAATCGGCGCCGAGGTTCTTCAGCAGAGTCTTCACGACTGTCGCCTTCTTGTCGGCGTTAATCGGGTTGACCTCGCGTTCGGCGATGTTCAGCTGGTTGAGGAGGATTCCCCCCTTGCCCATGTTGTAACGCATGAGGCCGCCGATATTCAAAAGAGGTCTCACGTTCTTCTTGAAGGATTCCGGACGTTTCACCCCGAGCCAGAAGTTGTCGATGCCTATCACGTTCTGGGCGCCGCTCTTCTCCCAGTCGGCCAGTTCAATAGTTATCTTCCTGCCCTTCCTACCGTCGAGGCTGAACTCCTGTTTGTCATGGTTGTTCTTCACATCCAGCACCGCAGGTTTCGGATCATCGTCGAAATAGAGGTTGATCTTCGAGATCTTGTGATAGAGATTGTTTATCACAATAGAGAAAGAGGAGAATTCCTCCTCCTTCGGAAGCTCCATCGTCCATTTTGTCTTGTCACCGCGGTCCAGCAGGATCGAATAGCAGAAACGCCAGGTGTCGTCCGCCGTATATCCGTTCACCATGTTGAGCGGCCAGTGGTCCCATCCCTTCAGCTGCGTGGAATCCTGCGGCTTGCCAAGCTCCTGCGGGGTTGGGAATTTCAGGAACG
>CAZDNQ010000093.1:0-11870 GCA_964506605.1 uncultured Victivallis sp.
CTGTCTCAACGTGGATCTCGGCGAAGTTGTAATTCCGGTGAAAATGCCGGATACCCGCAGTAGGACGGAAAGACCCCGTGAACCTTTACTGTAATCTGATATTGGCATTTGTTTCTTCATGTGTAGCATAGGTTGGAGACTTTGAAGTCCTTCCGCTAGGGAGGATGGAGTCGTCAGTGAAATACAACCCTTGAATAAGTGAATGTCTAACCGTTGTCCGTGAAACCGGACGTGGAACAGTGTCAGAGGGTCAGTTTGACTGGGGCGGTTTCCTCCAAAATTGTAACGGAGGAGTCCAAAGGTACACTCAGTACGGTTGGCAATCGTACGCGGAGCGCAAGAGTAGAAGTGTGCTTTACTGTGAGACCGACGGGTCGAACAGTTACGAAAGTAGGGTCTAGTGATCCAGTGATTGAATGTGGAATCGTCATTGCTCATCGGACAAAAGGTACTCTGGGGATAACAGGCTGATCGCGTCCAAGCGTCCATAGCGACGACGCGGTTTGGCACCTCGATGTCGGCTCATCACATCCTGGGGCTGAAGAAGGTCCCAAGGGTTCGGCTGTTCGCCGATTAAAGTGGTACGCGAGCTGGGTTCAGAACGTCGTGAGACAGTTCGGTCCTTATCCACTGCGGGCGCAGGATATTTGACGGGAACATTCCTTAGTACGAGAGGACCGGGAATGAGTAACCTCTGGTGTTCCAGTTGTTCCTACAGGAGCATTGCTGGGTAGCTATGTTGAGAAAGGATAAGCGCTGAAAGCATCTAAGCGCCAAGCCTGCCCGAAGATTAGATATCCCTTATACGCAAGTATACTAAAGGCTGGTCGAAGACTACGACCTCGATAGGTTGGAAATGTAAGTGCTGCAAGGCATTCAGTTTACCAATACTAATCAGCCGTGAGGCTTAATCACCTTTTTTTCATCTGTCGATGTGATTATTAATGGACAGCTGAGAAAAGGAATAAAATACAACTCGATGAATTTTGCAAACCTATTCTTCTTATTTATATATTTTAGGGAATCATCCCCGGTCCAAGGACTTGCATCCTGACAGCCGGCGAAGTTCCCGAAGTTTTTCCCGGTGCCCATAGCGAGAAGGTTACACCCGTTCCCATTCCGAACACGGCCGTTAAGGGTCTCTGCGGCGATGGTACTACACATTAGAGTGTGGGAGAGTAGCGCGGCGCCGGGATTTTTTTTTGCCCTGATAATTTTTCAATGAAAAATTATAAATAAATTGCTTTAATCCCTGAAAGGGATATTTTAAATGCAATAGAAAAAGGGGTGTCTGTGAATATTTACCAGGGATCGTCCTATAACGGAAAGTCTGTAAGCAACTTCGTTGAAGAGGAGAGCATCTTCATCGAATGCGATTTCACTTCCGCCAACATACACGGCGCAGTCATTACTGACGCCATCTTCATCTCATGCAATTTCTCAAAGGCCAATCTCGGCCTATGTACTGCATTCAGGACAAAGTTCATCAATTGTGAATTTGATGGAACCTTGTTCAAAGGATCTAATCTTGAAAGCAGCGTTTTCATAAACTGTACTGTCAAGAACTGCGATTTCACTTCTGAAAATTCAGGAGGCAAGGGGATTTTCAGCGATATTACCGTTGAAGAATGTACGATTGAAGGCGGTTTTCCGGAGCAGTGACCTGGAGAATTGGCATCCATTCCGCAATATTTCACCGGAAACAGGATCTTACATCGGAAATATTTCCTTGTGCTCGACTTTCTCACCGCAGAACAGGCATGCCTTGCTCTTTATTGAGACCGGGCGGGAGCATTTCTTGCATTGGGTGGTGCTTGAGGTAAACGCCTTTGCCTTTTCAAATTCGACTTCAGTGATCCTCTTTCTCAGTTCATCGTCGGTCAAACCTGTCTTCTCCCTCAGAAGCTCCCACATCGCCTGGGCTATGATTCCGAGGTAGTGCAGATCTTCGCGAAGCTTCTGGTTTTCTGCGGAGGTCTGCTGGGCAAGACCCTGTGCGTCCTTCAACTGATCCTTTCTGAGATCAGCCGGATAGATATGGAAATTCAACATTTTGACCTCCTTTGCACGTGGATCTTGTGCAGGTTAATCTTGCACAGATTATTTAAACTTCAAATACTTATTTTGCATCTACTATCGCAACCAGCTTCTGTATCACATCGAAAAGACCGTCAAGCCCCGTCGGTTTTACAAAATAGGCCTTGGCATTGAGATCCTTCACCTTGCTCTTGTCGTTTTCGCTCTGCGAGATGCTCAGTACGGCAACAGGTATCTCCTTGAGTTTTTGATCCTTGTTCAGCTCGGCCAGCACTTCGAATCCGTTCATCCGTGGCATGTTAAGGTCGAGGAGAATCAGATCTGGATGGGGCCGTTCTGTGAATTCCCCCTCCATGCGCAGGTATTTCATCGCCTCAATCCCATCCTGAGCGACGTTCACGTTGAATTCCCTGTTGCTCTCCTTGAATGCCTCGAGGGTGAGTTCTATGTCGTCCGGATTGTCCTCCACCATGAAGACCTGTATCACCTTGTTCTTCCTGTTTTCAATTATCATCACGATCCTCCTTCCATGGAAATATTTTATATTGACTGAGCTTCAAGCTGCTTTGATTTCCCATTCACCGGTATTGTGAAAAAAAAAGTCGCACCCTTTCCTGGTGACGATTCTATGCGGATGCTTCCACCATGTCTTTCAATGATCCTCTTGCACATCGCCAGGCCGACTCCGTATCCCGGAAATTCTGATTCCTTGTGGAGACGCTGGAATATCGTAAATATCCGTTCGAAATAAACCGAGTCAATCCCTATTCCATTGTCTTTCACATAAAACTCATGGAAATCCCCCTTCTGGGAGACTCCTATGTGTATTACGGGGGTATTCCTGTCCTTGGAAGAGAACGTGATCGAGTTGGCTATCAGGTTCTGGAACACCCTGAGAATCTGCAGGAAGTCAGCATAGATCATCGGCAGGCTGTCATGAGTGATTTTAGTGCCAGTTTCAGTTATGGCAACTTCGAGATTGCCTAGTGCATGCTCCAGTATCTCGTTGCAGTCGACCAGCTTGAAGGGCACGGCCTGCGTGCTGATACGGGAATATTCGAGCACGCTTGTAATCATCTCCTGCATGTTTCCGGCGGCGGCGTTGAGCCTGTCAATGTAATGGTCGGCCTTCGCGTCCAGCGCGCCATGGTACTTCTTTGAAAGCAGTTGTATGAATCCGGATATGGAGCGCAACGGCTCCCGCAGGTCGTGTGAGACGGCATATGAGAACTTCTCCAGGTCCTGGTTCGACTTCTCAAGCTCGATCTTCTGTATGCGGAGCTGGGTTATGAGATCCATGTGCTCGACAGCCTCCTTCAGGGCCTTTATGAGAAGCTTCGTATTGAGCTTGTGCTTGTAGAGGAGCCCCCTGGTGTCTATCCCGCAGGACGACAGGTCGAACTCGTTTTCATCGAAGAAAGTAAGGGCGACAAACGGCAGCGAAGGGAATTTCTCCTTTATTTCAACCAGTATCGGTGCGTCGCCTGCAAGAGGAGTGGACAGGTCCAGGAGTAAAACATCTATCTTCTCCCTTTTCAGGAGATCAAATGCGTCAGGCACGGAATTGCAGGTGAACAGATTGCAGCCGTCCCCGCCATTTTCATACAGGAAACCGCTTATGATCTGTATGTCGCCAAGATCTTTTTCTATGAGAAGCACATTCATGGAACAACAAACCTCCTCGCATAATCTTATGAAATTTAAGCCTCATATTCAAGGGGTTGGAAGAAAATATAATCAAAATACTTCATCCTGTTGCAATAGGTCTGGAATTATCATATAATTAGTAAGTTGAGATTATGGAATAACGGTGCCGGGCAGGGGGGCTGGCAGGGATATCAAGATCTGATTTACGGCAGAAATACAATTCCAATGGTGGAATAAATGGCGACCCAAAGGACAAAATACACCCTGATTGAAGTGCTCGTAGTGGTTGCCATAGTCGGGATCATGATGTACATGGGACTTCCGGCCTTCGAGAAGATACTTGTCGGAAGCGGAGTGGAGCTCACCGCAAGGAACATGACCAGCAAGCTGGGCATGACAAGGAACTACGCGATATCAAACAGGAAATGCGTAGCCCTGCTGATGCCTGAATCCGGACTTCCAGACCAGTATTGCTACGGCGCCACCAGAATCTGCATAGTCAACAGCACTGGCACATATGACTCCGGTACGCAGATTACAACATACACCTTCCAGAAATGGCTTGACGGCGAGAGCTGGGATTTCCTGAATGTCGGTTCTGTGGTATCACATGTTGACAACACCGCCGGCTATTCCTCTTCTGAATCGGTGCATGAGCAGGTGGATGGAGTCAAATGTTCCGATATAGGAGCGCCTTATTCAACAGTAAACGGTGTGAGGGCGCTGGTTTTCAAATCTACCGGAAAAGTGGCATGCGACACATCGGCATACGGTGACAGGTTTGTGACCCTTGGCGAAGGGGCATATTCCTCTGGCGGCCTGGTCAGGAAGAATACAGCGAATGAAATTAACATAAAGATTGACAAGTACACCGGGCGAATATCCTATGGTACGAACTGATGGCGGACGAGGAGAGGGTTTTTATGAGAAGACTTTTCAACCTGATTGAAGTCACCCTGTCGATTGCGATAATCGGCATAGGGATGGTCGGCATAATGTCCCTCTTCCCTGTAGGTCTGGATGCATCAAGGCAGTCCGTCGCCGAGAACTATGCCGCTGACGCCGCCGACCTATTTCTCTCCTACGTCATGAGAAACTGTAATGATACTACCGTTGTTGCCAGCGGCAAGGATTTCTACGATTATTTCATATACTTTGACAACAATACTCCGACAAATATGACAGATGACACAGTCGGCGGTTACGAGTTCTGGGAAGAGGCCAGTTTCTGGTCCAAGCCCTGGAACATCAATGATGATGATGCAAAGACCGCAGAGAACACGCTGACGGCCCTTATGCCCGATCCCGCAGATATATACTATTCGGCGACCAACCTCAGCAGGGCGGCCGGTTATCCGGGGCTTTTCAAGATCAAGCAGGGCAGCGCGCTTGTCACCGATTTTGAGGGAATTGCAAGGGTCTGGAAATCACAGATTACCGGAGTGTATATCTACGAGCAGAATCTTGACATCACGTATCCGTTCGCCTGCAGGCTCAACATGGAGCTCAGCTGGCCGGCGCAGAAACCATACAGCCAGCGGAGCAAGAAATCATTCTGCGTTGAGGTTTTCAGACAGAAATTCTGAGGGAGAAACTGTGGCATGAAGAGCAGATTTATATTGTTTTCCTTTTCGGATTTGAAAAGAAAAAATAAGTTCAGCTTTACTTTGATAGAGCTGATCGCCGCTATGGGTGTCTTCTCACTTATCATGGTCATGATGATGACCTTGTTCCTGTCAGCGCAGCATATCTGGAGGAAGACGTCCCAGGAGAGTACAGTCTTTGAAAACGCCCGTATTGCGCTGGATCTGATGGCCCGTGACATACAGTGCACCTATTATGAGCCCAACAAGACGCTTTTCTGGTACAAACCTGCGACCTCCTATGCCGCTCCTGACAAACTCTACAATAATCCATCGATTTGCTTCATCGCCGACACCCTTGTACCGCCCAACCCGCATTGCGAGTCCAAGCTGTGTGAAATCAAGTATCAGCTGTATGGGATGACCTTTGGTACAAAAAATGCAAGCGATGGATGGCTCCTGAGGAGTGCGACTGGGGACAGGAAGGAGGACGGCAGCAACAACCTCTACAGCGCCAGCTCTAATCCCACAGGAAAATTCAAATTCTATAATTTCTTCACAATAAAAGTCAGGGGGGGGACCCCCGCAGCCCAGGTTTTCACCCTCGACAATGGTTCCAGCGAGGACTGGCAGAAGGTAATCCCATATGTGACGGCATTGACATTCGAATGCAACAGGAGGGACGGGTCGGTTATAACAGGATATTCACCTTCCAACCCAACAACGTCTTATACTCTTGACAAGCCCAAGTTTGACAATACTCCGTTGCCGTTTTCAATCAGGGTCAATATCACACTTCTCGACATGGATTCATGGAACAAGTGGGTGGCCATGGTAGGCTCAAGCTCTTCCGAACCTGCGGCAGCTGTGACTTTCCGGCAGCAGAGGGAGAGGAAATTTTCCAAGATCATTTTGCTTGGTGAGAGAGGACAGGGACTATGAATATACGGGACAATGAAGATCCTATGACACCCAGGGACAATAATGAAGAGGGCATGGCCCTGCTGTTCACCCTTGGTATACTTGCACTGCTCCTGGTTCTGGCAATGGCTTTTGCCTCTACTGCGAGGATGGGGAGGAAGGCCGCGGCGAACAACTCCGAGCTGACAGCGGCAAGATTCCTCGCTGAATCAGCACTTCAGAGGGCCATGGGGGCAATGAGGTATTACCGTGAGACCGGCGGCAACCAGTATGACAACATGATAAGCCATGATGTCTCCGGAGGAGCTAACCAGAAAACCTATGACTGGCTCTATCATATTGAAACTGTAATAGATGGAGCGACGATTCTTGACTGGCCTAATGAAACAGTTTCATACCATGAAGACGCCCCTTCTGCAATACACTGGCAGTACGTAGACAACGGAAGGTCAGGTTCTGACCAGAGGCTTATCGGGAGGATTGCCTACAAGGTGTTCGGGAGCGGCGGAAAACTCGATCCATCATCCTGTGTCAGGCATACTGCGGCAATGGTCGGAGTTCCTGCAGGTACGGCTGTTGCTGAAAGCCCGGCTACAGAAGTTAGGAATGGCATCCATGTCTATGAGGTGAACATACAGAACCTGACCAGATCCGATGCCGTCAATCTGCCTTCGTCGGATGTTCTAAAGCTGAGCTCTGACCTGATTCCGGGGGGAATGCTCTGCGACAGCGAGAGATGGTCCGACTGGGGAAATCTTTTTTCGGAACTCGGAATCTCGTCAGCATCCAAAAAGGAGAAGTGGCGCAGCTGGTTTGATATTGAAAGGCCTGTTGATACCGAATCGTTCTGGGTAGACTCAAGCGGTGACGGTATCGAAGAGCCGTCCGAGCTTTACCACAGGTTCAACCTGGCGAGGGAGGAGAGCAATCCGAACTATCCCGGAACAGAGCCTGACAATCCTGGATGGAGCCAGCTTGCGGTTGATGATATTCTTTCAGATCCGGTTGAATATTCCGAAGCTGCAGGAAGCTTTTATGGGAAAAGCATAAAATGGCTGAAAAACTATGCCAATCTGCCTGTAGATACTTTTCCAAATGCCCAGACAAAGGCACGGCAGATTGCTGCCAACCTGATTGACTACTGCGACAACAACAGGGCTGCCAAAACCGACAGCACCACTGCTCCCACCTATACTGGGAATGACCAGTCGCCCTACATAAATGAAGTCCGGATTCAGATAGACGGGGATGTTGTAGAATCACCTGCTGGAACATATAACCTGGGACTGACTTTGACGACTGATGTGGAGGTGGTGAACATATATGACACCACGGACAATCAAAACTTCAACCTGGATGTGATACTATCTGTATCAGGCCAGTACTATTGGGGGCCTAAGAATTCGGCTACTCCTGTTACATTTGAGTTCAAGGAAGGGGATAATCCTATTATTGTCAATATAAATTCCGTCGGTGACCGCTGCTATGCTACCGGCACTTCTACTTCGAATGACATATCTGAGGCAACTTGGACCGGAGCGCCGGGACTGGGCAAGAAAATCAATAATTTCAAGATCACGAAATTAAATGTAAAACTGGTCGATAAGAATACAGGGGATTTCTATGATTTTGCCTATATGGAGTCCGCCTCGGGGGAATATGACATCAAGGCAAATGACTCCGATAATGACAGATATTACTATCTGGACTATGAAGTCAATGATCCGAGACAGAACTTAAATGAAGGTGATTGGGCATTATCTGTTTCAAAGAAATCTGCAAATGGCACTTTGGGAATCAAGAACAGCATCTGCAATCCCAATCCCGGCGGCAACAAGGACGTGGAGGCGGGAGCGGTGGAGCCGTGGGATGTCTCAACAGCCTACATAAGGAATTCCTATATGAGATCGCCATGGGAGATAGGTTTCATCCATCGCGGAGCGGCATGGGAGACTTTGAGGATTTATCTCTATAACAGGAATGATGACAATGACGCGACGAACAACGAATCTGGCGAATGGGGAGTTTCGCCTGCAATGGGAATCAGTTCCTGGCAGTGGGGGGATGCGAATATCCTTGATCAAGTGAAGATGTCTGGCGCCACTGAATGCTTTGGCAAGATCAACCTCAATTCCACATCCAGCGATGTCCTGAATGCGCTTGTCGGAGGGATCAGGATAGGATCTGGTGGAGGTGCCATGCTCCCAAATGCTTCAAGGACAACTAATAATGGTACCGATGACAGCGAGCCCGGCGCTCTTGCCTATGGGACTGAACTGACATATCCCGCTGCAGTCAATAGTATCGCTGTCAGCGCCACAAATTCGATCAAGGTCCCGGGTGCAAGTGCTGCCGCTGGGACGGCATTTCTCCCGTATAGGAGCAGAGGGCAGGTGGCGTCAACCATCACCCAGGCTCTTTCGAACTCTGCTTCCATGACCACCGACGCCTTAAAGGAAGAGGTGATTGGCAAGTTTATAAACCTGTCAAAGGCTTCTCCTGATACTGTGACGATTATCGTGCTTGCACAGACATTTAAGGATCTTGGAGGAATTACCGTCTACAAGGATTTGGACGGTGACGGGGATACCGATGGAAATGTCGTTGAGAATGGCGTTGACATCGACGGGGAGGATTCCAATGAGGACGGAAACTACACAAACGACACATTGCCTGCAGGTTGCGAAACAATAACCACTACTTACGGGAAATATGACAAATACGCGGAGGAGATACTCTCGGAGCAGAAAATAATGGCTACAGTTATCTATGACCAGACCACCCAGAAATGGAGGATACTCAAATATGAATACATTGAATAGGTTCATATTATCCTTGGTGCTGGGCATGGCCGGGCTCGTGTTTTCTCCAGTGCCGCTGTCGGCCCAGACCGCTGATGCAGGTATAAAAAGCCCGGTCGTGGAAATAGTAGGAATGAAATACGGGTCAAAACCCGAGAATCTTGTGGCGGTGACAAATAAGACTCTGGAAATGCTGAAGGGCGGACAGAAGATAACGATTTCAAAATCCATAGTCGCCTCAGATCCCGCCCCTGGAGAGAAGAAATATGCGCTGCTTGTGTTTTCCGTGGACGGTAACAGGTCATCTGTCAAGATCATGGATGGAGAGATCTTCGAGTTTGCATCTATCCAGAAGGAGTATGTGAAACCCGCAGCCCAGAAAGAAGCAAATCCTACAGGAGTTTCCGCTGAAAACAGAGGTGTGCAGGGAAATCAAAAGACTGAAAAATCAAATACCTCTGATTTCAGGGCGTCTGTCAACGAAGCTGTTGATGCAGTGTCCAAGGCTGTAGACTCAAAGGTGGTCGGCATCCATCTGCTTGCCTATTCCAAGGGATTCAAGACCATTTCCGACAATCCGGATGTAGAAAAGATTATGGGCATCGACAATGAATGGTATCTGAACATATCCAAGATGCTTGCGGAAATGGGCAGGTATAAGCTTGAGATGGAACTGTCACAGCAGAGAAATCTCGCCCAGCGGTTTGATGCCGCCAAAACCGGTTATATGGCGCTCGTCCCGAAATTCAAATATCTGATGGAACATCCCGTCAAAGTTCAGAGGAAATGAGATACTTTTCTATTGCAGCCGCCAGATAATGGCCGAAGATCCTTGCAGTTTCCTGGTTCACTTCATGCCCTCCTGCGCTTGAATAGGGGATTTCAAAAGACAAGGAAACTTTTGCACCAGCCTTATATGCCCAGGAAGAACTTGTCCTGAGTCCGAGACCGGCACCGGTGTTCCAGCCCTTTCCAAATGGTAGATTATCTTCTGTGGAATATGGGAGCGGGCTCTTGTTGAGCTTCATCAGGATATCTCCGAATTTCATCTGTTCATCCCAGTTCTTCTCCTCCGAGGAGCCGGGAATGTAGATAATGTCATTCCCTTTGCCTTTTATCCAGGGGCAATGGATGTCCAGATCAAAAAAAGTCCTGCCTCTTATCCATCCGGGAACAAAATCCATTATCGCTTTTGTCTCATTATAGATTGCATCAGTTATATAATCCCTGTTGTGGTCATGAGGCTTCCTGTTCTTTCCCTGATCTCCGTCCTCAACTCCATCCTTGTCGACAAAGGGTATTATCATGACTTGGGCGTTCTCCAGGAACCAGTCAGATTCCAGAATATAATCGATGATGCCTTCCACCGCATAGTTCGCCATCATCTCGCAGCAATGGTGCCGCGCAGTTATCAGTATGCGAAATTCGCAGTCAGGGCTTCCAATCGTCATCCTCTCGACATTCCTGCCCTTCCTGGACTTGCAGAGGATGTCAATTTTCAGGTTCGAGTCCCTGCTGTGTTTTTCCAGGAAATTCTCCAGGTTTCGTTCCGTATATGGCATTCCCATGCTGAACCTGACATCATTGTCGGTCTTTGAGAAATTATATTCAAAAGAGGACTGCCCGACAAGTTCGGGCTTCAGCCAGGTCCAGGTCAGTCCCCCGTCGAGGCTTGCGGCCGCGCCGCGGTCCGTCAGGAGGTTTTTGCCTGTAAGATGGAATCTGATCCTCCTGCCGCCGGCATCCCTGATCCTGAAACACCAGTAGAACCAGTCTCCTTCGGTGTCGCGGAGGTCCTGCCTGAGGGAAACATCATTTCCGTCGATTTTGTCGACGATGATGTTCCCTGACGGGAAATTGGAGTCGATTTTCATGATATCTCCTTGCCCTTGCGGGTTTGCTAATCGTCTCATTATAGCCTCAATGTATTTCCTCTTCAACTCGTTCGGGTATAAACTTTAGTTTGCGTGTATCCCGTTAGCAGTCAATAACGTGAGGACTGCCCTTGGGCAGATTCAAGTCTGAAATACGAGTTCAAAATGGAAAATTCCTTTTGGACGGCCCAGTTTTATCACCTCGAAGAATGACCGAAAACATCCTCCATGTTTTGTGCGAGATTCGCATACTGGGCAGTATCGGCGTGCGCGTCATAGAAAAGGATATTGCATCCGGTGCCGACATGGCGCGGGGCTATTTCCACATAATTGGTCGCGCCGGGATCGGCCCCCAGCGTGGAATAGGGATGCCACTTGTTGTTGGCGGGGCAGTAGAATACCATTGAAGTTTTCAAGGGGGAAAGGCTGTTTTCAAGGCTGGATCGTGCATCGCCCATGAAAAGGATCTGCGATGGGCGGCGTACTGTGGAAATCTTTTCACATATCCCATATCGGAACCCGTGCGGGGCGTCAAGGATTGTTATTCCGCCCATGCTTCCAACTAAGTCGTCGGTAACCGCAGGACAACGCCATGCGCCCTCAGGCTTGACATAGCCCATATATTCGTACCCGGACTTCCAACCGGTGACTGTGATGTAGTTGTTGTAGACAAGCAGGTTGCTCCACCATCCGTAGCTTTTAGCCGACATCCATGACGGTCCGGTGTTCAGAGGGGGGAAATAATCCGTGTTGTCGCCGGCATACATGTGGAATGCATAGCCGAACTGCTTCAGGTTGTTGATGCATGAGATCTTCTTCGCAACCTCCTTCGCGCTTTTCAGGGCAGGAAGCAGCATCGCCGCCAGGATTGCGATTATCGCAATCACCACCAGTAGTTCAATCAGAGTGAAAGACATGTTAATAGTCCTAAAATTGAATGGACATAAAGGTAGGGACGCCTCGCCGAGAGCGCCGCGGACGCCTCGGCGAGGCGTCCCTACCATATC
>CAZDNQ010000094.1:0-11812 GCA_964506605.1 uncultured Victivallis sp.
ATTTACTGGCCTGTCCTCCGAAGTGCTCTACTTTTCCTAGTTCGTAGTCAAGCCATTTTTGGCTGTGATTAAAGAAAAAGAAGAAACACGCAAGAATGCGTTAACTACAAACAATGCATTTGAAGCTTTTATCCTGTCAGGAAGCTGTTGGGAACGAATAGGGATGTGGTTTTTCCATGTTGGAGTTCACAGCTTTAGCGTGTCTTGTTGATCTGTTTTTTAGTTTTAGGTGTTAAGCAGGACCAAGAGGAATTGTTTTTATCAGGACGCTTGGCCTTCGAAGTTCAAAGTTCGATGTTGGAAGTTCGATGTTCACTTTTCAGGACTTTCCGGTACTTCCTCTCCCTTCTCCTCCGCCACTTTCATTTCCTGCAGCTTCTTCAGGTCGCCGAAGAGGGTGATGGCGCCGCAGCGGGTGCACATTTTGGCGTGGGAGCTGATGTCGCTTCCCTTCAGGCTCCAGAACTTGGTCTTCGCAGGTCTGAAGTAATTCAGACCGGTTGTCCGGAAATGACCGTCCACAAGCTTGTCATGGTGGCAGACATGGCAGATCTCCTTTACCTGGTCGACGTCCTTTGCGCTGGGGAAGACCTGGACAAAGGCGTCGAGATCCTCCTTCAGGAAACGGGTTGAATCACCGATCTTCCTGAAAGTCACTTTTCCGTCCCGCATCCATCTGTAGAGGGTGGGTTCACCGATTGAGAGGTATTCCGCAGCTTCGCGGATTGTGTACCATTTCGGCCCCTGTGTGACTTGGTTTTCCATATGCTTATTCCTTTCTTTGATTTTAAGATTCAGGCTGAAGCCTGTACTCCAACAATATATATTCTGTCCTCCGCCGTCTGACCTCTGTCCTCTGTTCATACTCCATTTCCTATCAAATACTATAAATAAGTATTAAATAATGTCAAACGCTACTTGACAAATAATTAAATTATCATATGATAGTAATTGATAGCAAATGATAGTTAAAGAGGGTAAAAGGTGTCAAAAAGAAGGAGGGCGGTAAAATGAATGCAAACGGAGGAGTATTGGACGGAAATCCGGCGGGCGGACTGTCGGATGAGCAGAAACAGAAGGTGAAGGAGGTTTTCGCCAGTTCGGGCCTGATCCCGGTGAAAAAGGATCCAATGGAGGAATGGTTCGACGGGTTCAAACGGCGATTTGCGGACCTCTTCATGAAGTATGTTATAGGCAGCGGTGCGAACATCGTCTACTGCCTGAGCGTCATCGCCATCATCTACGGGATATCGGGGATCTTCGAGCCGATATGGGAGAAGCGCGACACTTTCTTCGACAAGTTCATGTGCACGTCCGCAATGGGCCTGTATGAAATCGCCCTTTTCGCGGTGATATCTCTTCTCGTATTCATGCGGAAGTCGATCGATGATGCCGTTTCACTGATGATATACGTCGCGATGTTCATAGTCGGCACGGGAATAGGCGTCGACAGCATATCGAACGACGGAAAGGAGTATTCACTGCTGGCCGCGCTCGCTTTCATGCTCCTTTCAGGCGCAAAGATCTTCCTCATGGCAAAGAAGCTCTCGTTCGATTTCAGCAGATACCTGGTCGCAGGAACATTGATCGTTCTGGTCTGGAATTTCTTCATGTCGCCCGTGATGGCGTTTATCATCTCCGACGATCCGGCGATAAAGCTCATCCTGAGGAACGTCTGGCTCTGCGGATGGGTCGTCCTGCTCGCAGGTGGAGTTGCGATGTTCGCAGGGGCGCTGCTGACGCCGACAGGCGAGTCGCTTGCCAAAGACAAGGACAAGCAGTTTCTCTTTACACGCGGCATGGCGTGGCTTTTCTCCATCGCGCTTTTCCTCGGAGCGGTCGTCCACCAGACAACCGTCGCCTACGTGTTCGAATTCAAGTATGCGGCTGGCGATTTCGCGCCGGTCGTAATACTATTCGCCCTTCTCCAGATAGAACTGCTGCGCAACTACGGCAAGAAGCCGGGGGTGACGGAAGCGCTCGTCTCACTTGTGCCTTTTTCAGCAATAGGCCTGCTGGTGCTGAACGGCAAGTTCCTGGCGGGGAGCCTGATTGGACCGGCGTTCTTCTGGCATCCTGCAGTGCTCTTCCTGATCGCGGGTGCCTCCCTGGCGTATGTGTTCTGGAAAAACGGAAATTATAACTTCATCTATCTGGCGCTCCCCTACGTCCTCGGTGCAATCCTGACCGCAGGAATTAGCGTGCATGTTCCGGCGGATCTCAACTGGAAGCTGTTCGGTGGGCTTTTCACCGCCGCTGTCCTTTTCTGCGGAATCTATTTCAGGAGCATAATCCTGTGCGTGCTAGGCTCAAGCCTCCTCGTCATAGGGACTGGCGTCTGGAACACCTCATATGAGGCTTTGACTGGAATAGGATTCTCATTCCCTTCGACATGCTTCCTCCTCTGGGGCGTAGCCATGATAATCATCTCAATGTTCTTCAATGACAGGTTTCCCGCGATAGTCGCGTTTGCAGCGGCCACGGTCGCGATGATTGCGAGCTTCGCAGCCGCCAGCTCGACGGCATATGTACTGATATCTTCGGCTGTATTCCTCGTAATTACGATAGTGTATTTGATAAGATGCGGGGTTGTACCTGTGGCGGTACTGCTGGGAATTCCCGTGCTACATGGTGTTTTCCTGATATTGAAGGATTTCAGCTACTGGGACTACGTCATACTCAGTTTCGTGCTGCTGGGCGTGGGCGCGGCGATCAGCGTCCTGAGCAGGCCGAGGAAGGAAAGACCTGCTCCTGAAAAGCCTGATCCATCCAAGCCGGCACAGCCTTCGATCTTCTCGAAGAACCTGAACGTGTGGGAGGTGCTGCTGTTCATATTCCTGTTTTTTGTCTTCGTCGGGATGTTCATGCCTGGGACCTGTGGTGGATCAAGCAGGGAAAAGGCGCGCCGGATCAGCTGCGCCAGCAATCTGAAGCAGATAGGTCTTGCCTTGAGGATGTATTCGCAGGAGAACAAGGAATGCTTCCCTCCGTACGACGGGGCGAAGGGGCTCGAGATGCTCAGGAGGGGTGGATATCTGGAGAATGTGAAGATGTATACATGTCCGTCGACGACTGACACCATACCCGACAACAATGAGATCACCGACCAGAACTGCTCATACTGCTACCGGGGCGGGCTCACGGAATCGGCCTCGGTCGACAGCGCTCTGGTATGGGACAAGCCGAACAACCATGTGAAGTACGGGAACATCCTGTTTGCCGACGGGCATGCCGCCGGTTTTGCAGGAGTCAACTGGATGCAGGAGATAAAATAGCGTATTGTTCCCTCCCTCAGGC
The DNA here is from genome assembly GCA_964506605.1 of uncultured Victivallis sp. Lineage (GTDB taxonomy): Bacteria > Verrucomicrobiota > Lentisphaeria > Victivallales > GWF2-50-93 > GWF2-50-93. The sequence continues at coordinate 3,298 of CAZDNQ010000094.1, forward strand.
GCCGTGCCGCCGCGATGTACGCGGGGTGCGGCGCCTTCTTTCTGTCAATGTCTGGAGTGCGGCGCCTTCCATGAAAATGCCGGGCGCAGATGCTTGTACGGATGCCTGTTGTACGCCACCCTGGGCTTTTTACCGTTCCATTTCCAGTTTATGAAATCAAGAATGACGTTCCAGTCAGCGGGAGTCTGTGCGTGTCCGCCGCCGCGGAAGAAGAATGAGAGGTTGTCCTCCACGCCGAGGAAACGGTAGGCTTCTCCTGCGGCCCAGGCGCACTGCACCATGCCTTCCGGATTCGACCAGCGGTCGTCGAGGGCGTATGTCAGGAGGAGGGGGCGCGGCGCGATGGCCGCAAGCAGGCAGTGCTGGTCGAAGGGGATGTCCTCCTCCCTGCCGAGATACGGGCGAAGCCCATTGCCGAACCATGACGGAAATACGTTGATGATGTTGAGGGTTTCTCCGCCGTCCCCCACGTACCGGAATACCGCGCTTCCGCCTGCGCAGGATGCGGTATCATTGACAAGCGTGATCCTCTCGTCGGTCGCGCCTGCCAGCAAGGTTGTCTTTCCTCCACGGGAAAGTCCGCTTACCGCGATTCGGGTCCTGTCGATGAAAGGAAGCTTGTAAAGCAGGTCGACGCAGCGGTGGTATCCCCATGCCCATGCGGAGATGGCGCCGAAGGTCCTGTCGGGATAGACATCATAGAGCCCGCCGGAACGCCTGTTATTGTCGGGAACGTCCTCATATCCGAGATCTTCGGCAAACTCCGTGCGGTTGAACATCATCAGGGCGCATCCGTTTTCAACGATCTTGACGGCAACCTCGTCCGGGATGTTCCACCAGCATCCGTCGCCGTTTATTATCACCGGTACTTTTCTGGAAGTTTTCGGGATGAGCATCCTGACGCAGAATGAGAATGGAACTTTGCCTCCGGTGCAATGGACGCGGTAGGTCAGGAGCCGGGGTGCTCCGGGCAGCCTGCTTGCCCTGCTGTGGCAGAGAGTCTCCGCCTTTATGGATCTGGGTTTCGGGGGCAGTCCGCCGTATTCGACGTCAAGCACCATGTCCAGCCATGCCTTTGAACGTGCAGGCCACTGCTTCCTGGATCTTATCCTGCCGCCGCCCGGCAAGGAGAAAAGATCAGGCAGTTCGCCTTTGTCGACGGCCGGCCGTATAGGATAACTCGCTGCAGGTTTCTTCTTGTTCATGTTGACTCCATTTGTCCTCTCGTTTAAATGACCCAATTTAGCATTTCCACATCCGTATGTCGAGAGGAGTCCGGACGCCTGGGCATGGAAATTGCGGAATTGATTATGGCGTTTCCAGCCTTTCTGATTCATGCCAGTTGGCCAGGTAGGGGTGATGTATTGATGCGCGGTCAGGCAGGAGCGCGGATTTTATCAGTTTTATGTTCAGTAATGCTGAACGAAAAATCAAATAAATCATAGTGGCCAATCCTTGACAAGGGAATAGAGGCGTAATATAATCAGAATAGCTGAACAATATAATTCAACAGACTGGAGATATGAACATGAAAATCCCGGGCTTGTTAATGGCGTTGTCTTCCTCAATCATCCTCTCAATCACCTCGTTCGCGCAGGATACCGTCAAGGACAGCGTCGGCGACTGGTGCGTGGTGTCACACCCGAAGGAGATCGCGCCGGACACGCAGTTCGAGATCCAGATCGAGCTCAAGGGCGTCGAGTCCGCGACGAAGGTCCAGGCGAACCTCGCATATATAAAGACCGACGGGAAATACGGCGGCAACCTGAAGGTCGGCAAGGCCGCCGACGCGCCGGCCGGGGATTCCAGCCACAAGTTCTCATACAAGTTCGCCGCGAAGCCCGACATGGGCGAAGCCGTGCTGGTGGTCTACCTTTCGCCGGACGGATCCTGGGACAAGAAGACGAAGAACGGCAACTCTGCGAAGTTCGCAATTTCCGGCGCAGCGGAAAAGGCAGCTGATCAAAAAACAGATAATTCCAAGGCGGACAAGAAAGCTGGAGCTTCCAAGAAGGAAGAAACATCAACGGCGGCATCGTCGGGTGCTGTTCTTTCCGGGAGCATTGAGACCTGGTGCAAGTTGACATGTCCCGCAGAGATCTCCGACTCCAGGCAGTTCGAAGTGCAGGTTGATCTCAAGGGGATAGATGCGGCGACAAAAGTTTCCGCCAATCTCATGTATGTGAAGACCGACGGGAAGTTCGGCGGGATGCTGAAGGTTGGAAAATCCTTCGACGCGCCTGCCGGAGATTCCACTCACAAGTTCTCTTTCAAGTTTGCGCCCAAGGCCGATGCGGGTGAAGGAGTCGTGGCGGTATATCTTTCGCCGGATGGCAGCTGGGACAAGAAGACGAAGAGCGGGAACGGTCCTAAGATGAAGATAGCCCAGAGCGCCGAAGCGAAGCTTGCAGAAGGGAAGAAGGCTCCGGAAAGCGTGACCTTCAAGAAGAGCTGGATCTATTTCGAGTCAACAGGTGACGACAATAGGAAGTATGTGGAGGGCGACGACTGGGAGGTAAAGATAAACTACTATCTCGATCCGTCCGAGGACTGGGGCGGGACTCAGCTCAACCTCTGGTGCCTTGGGCCGTGGATCGACTGTCCGGACAACAAATACACGACTAAGCGCGGACATGAGAGATATTCAGGGTTGGGCGGCAAAACCAAGATTGAGCCGGGCAAGGGCAGTTATACTTTCAAGATGAAGATGCCGAAGTCCATGGAGAGAAATTCCCTTCTTCTGATTGCCTTCTTCATAGGAGCTGATGGCGAGAACTGGCCGTGGCAGGTGAGGGCTGGCGGACCCTGGTTCGTGCGCAAGGACGGTTTCTTCGAGCTTGGTTCCAGCAACACAGGCAATCTCTTCAAGTACGGGGAGCCTGTCCAGCTCAAGGCGGTTCTGAAGAACGCAGACAATGCCGACAAGACAATGAACTACAGGATATACAATACTAAAGGGGCCGTTGAGGACGAGGGCAAGGTCTCGTTCAAGGCTGAGAAGATCGGACAGGAACTTGAAATAAAACCCAACATAAAGAGCAGGGGCACGTTCCTTCTCGAAGCTGATGTCGGCGGATGGGAGAAGCGATCCGTGAGCTTCGCAGTGATCCCGGACCTTCAGAAGATCACCGGCGGGAAAGAGACCCAGTTCGGATTCACGGTGCATGACGGCACGCACGAGGATGCGGCTAAGATCGGATCGATGCTCGGATTTACGTCATGCAGATATTTCTTCAGCTGGAGGGGCGTCCAGCCGGCGAAGGATGTGTGGGTGTTTTATGAACGCGACAAGACGATCGACATCTTGAACAAGTATAACCTGAAACCGTGGCTGTGCATAGTCCAGCCTCCGCTGTGGGTGATGACCTCTCCAGCGCAGGACATCGGATATTTCCCGTTTCCTTTCGAGGAGGATGGCTGGAGGAACGCGGTCAAGGAACTTTCGACAAGATACAAGGGTAAGATCATCGGCTTCGAGTGGCTGAACGAGATTACTCCGGGGAAGATCTGCGCGAATCCGGTAGAGGACTACATCAAATTCTGCAGGATCGGGAACGAGGTTTCAAAATCGGTGGATCCTTCGATGAAGTCCCTGCTTGCAGGCGGGCTATGGCCGCAGGATTTCAGGCAGAACCTGCTGAGGGCCGGAATCGGGCAGTATATTGATGTCCTGCCGGTCCACTACTCGAACGGCAGCGCGATCCGCGAGATCAGGAACGACCTTTCCGCGAACGGGCTCGAGAACAAGGTTAAAATCTGGGACGACGAGACCGCGTCTGGGATCTCCTCATGGAAGAAGCCTCCGGTGGAGGATCTGACCGATCTCAAGCAGTCGAACTGGGTGCTGATGAACTTTGCCGACGAGCTTGTTAACGGCACGGAGAAGATCATTTACTTCGGCGGAGCTCCGAGCGCGACCGGCGACTGGTCCTACATCTATGACGACTTCTCCCCGCGTCCTTCAGCTGCGACGCTTGCGGTGTTTATATCGAAGATCTACGGGGCTAAGCCACTCGGAGCCTTCATGCTCGGGGAGTCGGGGCTATTCCACATGTTCGAGAAGAACGGCAAGGCACTGCTTGTAGCTTCAAGCTATCAGGATGCCGGAGAGAATATCGACATCGTCTGCGGGGAAGGTTCGCTTGCCATGACAGACTACCAGGGCAACGAGACGCAGGTGCCGGTCAGCGGCAAATCTGCGAAGCTCGCGCTGAAACAGATGCGCTGCTATCTGGAAGGCGGGGATCTTGACGTGCTGAAAAGATACATCGTGCCTGTCGTACATGGAGAACTTCCGGCGGCAGGACGCGGTAAGTCGATGGTCGAATCGACGCAGATATCCTATATTCCGCAGATGTCGGTGCTGAAAGGCGCGCCTGCGAAGCTGTATGTCACGATCAGGAACCTCTACGATTTCGACCTGAAGGGGAAGATCGAGGTCGAGGCGAAGGAAGGTCTTTCAAGGAAGCCGGAGCTTGCGTTCTCCGTAGAGAAGGGCAAGGAGAAGATGCTCGACATAGAGCTTGCATTGAACGGTGACATCAAGCCTGGCATGCTTGAAATGGGATTGAAGACTTCATTTGAAAAGGAAAGCCTGCCCTCGGTGACGAAGCCTTTCAAGGTGACTGTGCTTTCGCCCGACTCGGTCGGAAATCTCCTGAAGAACAGCGGGTTCGAGGAGAAGGGCGATTCGGAAGCTTCGGCTGCGGAATGGAGTGGAAGCGGAAAGAACGGGAAGCGGGTCGACTCGCAGAACGCAGTTCCCGGACTTGGGAATTTTATCTATGAGTTCTCAAACACAAACGGAAAATACGAGACCATATATCAGAACAGGAACGTCGAGCCGGGCAGCAGCTACATCTACAGCGCCTGGATCAATGCGCAGGGGATTCCGGCGGGCAGCAACATCAACCAGGTGCTGACCGACGGCACGAAAAAGGATCTGCACGACGTCCGCGTCTTCAAGTCCACCGCGCAGACTAACGGCTGGCAGCTTATACTCATGAAGTACAATGCCGATCCGATGCTGGCGAGTTCTTCTTTCGCACCGGTGGTGAACGGGAACGGGAAAGTGCAGTTTGACAACATGCGAGTTTCCTCCTATGACGGCTCCGAATATGCGGCTGAATGCGTGAAGACCGACAAGGCGCTTGCGATAGACGGCAAGCTGGATGAATGGAGGAAGGCTTGTCCGATTCCGCTTATCGGCGAGAACCAGCTTGTGAAGGTGAAGCCTGAGTACAAGTGGGACGTCAAGAACCTCTGCGGTGTTGTTTATCTGAACTGGGACAAGGAGAAGCTCTATCTGTCGGCGGAAGTGCGCGACAATGTCCACTCGGTGCCGGCCGCCGGAGAGAAGGCCATGGAGAGCGACAGTCTCGTGATTGCGTTCCAGCCTGCGTTCCATACACCGGGCAGCGACTTCAAGGCCTTCTGCTACTATATATCCGCGGCGAATCCAGGCGGAGGAAGCGGAAAATACACATTATACCGTCCCGAGAAGCAGAGCGGTGGATTCAAGGCCGGGCATCTGGCCAGGGATTCGTCAGTGTACCAGCTTGAGATCAGGCATATGGACGGAACCACCGTATATGAGATAGCAATTCCGTGGTCCGAGACGGGGATAGTCCCTGTCTTCGGGACTAAGTTCGGAATGAGCGTGCAGCTGAACGACAACGACGGTTCGGGGCGAGAGGCGTTCATGGAGTGGGGCGGCGGGATGCGGCCTGCATGGTCGCCCGAGCATTTCGGAGTCGTGACGATAACTGAATAAGAAATCAATTAACCACTAATCGACACTAATCATACACTGATAAAGCATGAAGAACATTAAGATTTGCCGGGAGATTGCTTTTGGTTCAAAATCGATATCCCGGCAAGATATTGTTAGTGGAAGATAAGTGCAGATTAGTGGTTCAAGAATTGTATAAGGATTATGTATGAAGACTGAAAAGAAGCAGAAATGGTACCAGGTGCAGTCGGTTGATAGGGCGATCGAGATTCTGAACAGGGTCGCGCTTTTCCCTGATGGAATAGGCGTGAGGGAGCTTGCGCGGCAGGTGAGGCTGAAGGCTCCGACGGCCTATGCGCTCGCCAGGACGCTTGAGACGAAGAACTATCTCGAATTCGACCAGGAGGAGAAGAAATACAAGCTCGGGCTCAGCGCGATAATCCTCGGATTCGGTACGGGCACAACCTGGTTCAGCAGGATAGGGATGATAGTCGATGAGAAGATCAGGAAGCTTGTGCTGGAGTCAGGCGAGTCGGCGGTGGTCTACGGGCTGTTCGGCAACCTCGTCGTCTCCCTCAATGCGGTGAATGCCGACAACGAGGTCGGTGTAAACCACAAGTCCGGACACTTCATGCAGTATCCGCACGCAACGGCTTCAGGACTCGTCCTGATCGCCAACGCCAACAGGGATTTCATCGAATACTACGCGAAAAGCGGCCTTTCGAAGGCGAAGGACGAGATCTCCCCGGATGAGCTGCTGAAGAAGCTGGAGTCCGTGCGCAGGGACGGCTTTGCGGAAATGAACAATAACCGCAGTTCAGGTGTCTACGCGGTGGCGTTTCCGGTGAAGGGGTTCCTCGGCAAGAACGATCTCTCGCTTGCCGTTGCAATGCCGCTCATCAGGTTCAGTCCCGCAAAACGTAAGTCCCTCCTTGCGATGGTGGACAGGTATGCGACTGATATTTCAAAGGAGCTGGAGAAATATTCCTTTGTGGCCGGCAATAAAAAAACCAAGGATGAATAAGTGAAAAAGATAAATCTTGAAGTTTCGCTGAAGCCGTTCACGGATCTGTCTCACGACGGGATCATGGGGACTTGCGCGAAAATCTATTCCAACTGGGAAGTCCTGATGGAGCGTTTCGACGAGATCGGGCTCCTCCTGTGGGTCGGCGATGGAAACGATGTGTTTGACTGGAGCGGGGATCTTGAAGACGAGGTCAGCTGGGGCAATGCGATCGGATTCTGCAACTACAACCTGCACGAGGCCTATGATCCCGAGGTTGTCGGCTACGGCATGCAGAAGGCCGTGCCGTACAGGGAGAAAATCCCGGTCCTCCGCTACAGGGACCTCAAGAACATAATCGGCTGTCTCAGGAAGACCTTCTCAATCAGGAGCGGAAAGCGCATCTGGATCGGGGCGACCATTGATCCGGGCCCTGAATTTGCAGTTGCAAACTTCAAGTTGAAACGGCATCCCGAATGCCTTGTCCGCAGGGAGCTCAGGAAAAAGATTCCGGTCCCTATGCTGTTCATGAGCCATCAGGCGGAGCTCGAAGGCGACAATTTCAGGTATGCCGCGTTTCCAAAAGGCCTGCCGCAGGATACGAGCATGGGCAGGTTCCTGGGAATGCAGCTCAGGGAGTCGTTCAAGGATCTCGGATACGACTACGTCTGGTTCTCGAACGGTTTTGGCTTTTCGCACAGCCCGTGGTGCAGCAGGGGTGAAGTGTTCGATGGCAGGACTTTTGACAGGGAGGAGGCCGGCCGCCAGCTGAAGAAACATGCGGCCTTCTGGACCGATTTCAGGAAGGCGTTCCCGGAATGCCGCATCGAGGTGAGGGGGACGAACTACTCGGTCGGCATGGACATATCAACCGACGCCAGTTCCCACAGGCTTGCAAGGGAAAAGGGTAAAATCGCCACACTTCCGCCGAATCTGCCAAACCTTTCCGAAGCGGTCGGACTCGAGATGTCGGTGTTCATGTCGAGGAACTGCAAGAGCGGTAACGACAAGTTCCTCTTCAGGTACTATCTCAACGACCCGTGGTTCATGTCCAATCCATGGTATGACCGCTACTGCCGCGATCCATACGACATATTCTGCCCGCTGACGATCTCGCGTGTGAACGCCGATGGCAGGATCTCGGTGCCGGACAGCTTCTCGATCCTCACCGTAGACACGGAAAGAGGTGAACTGATAAAGGACGAGGCGGCAGAGGTCACAGGATATCTTGTCAGGGCGTTCAACGAGATGCCGGACGAGGCGGCCCCGGTGATCCTGGTATATCCTTATGACGAGTACCATGACATCCTGGAGAAGAAGGCCGGATCTCTTTCGACGCCGTTTGCGCACGACTGGTATCTGACGCAGGCGATCACCGGCGGTATGCCGCTGAACACTGTCATGAGCACGGACACGTTCGTGAAGCTGAAGCAGGATGGCCGCCTGCCAGACGCGTCATATGTCATGCCTGTTCCCGATAAGGGTTGGAGCTATGGCGGGCATCTCTGTGATTTCGTAGGAAACGGCGGGAAAGTCCTGCTGTATGGATCTTTGAAGAATGCATCTCCGCAGCTTTTGAAGATGCTGCAGGTCAGGATCGGGAAGGAGCTGGAAGGAGATTTCAAGATGGACGGCATCGATGAGATCGACCAGGGCCTGGAAAGGAAAAATGATTTACGTCCCCTTAGACACAGGGCGCTTGTGAGCGGTGGCGGGCTTGCGGAAATTTCCAATGGCGCGAATGTCCGGATCGCGGTCTCGCAGAAAGGTGAAAAGAGGGC
>CAZDNQ010000095.1:0-11730 GCA_964506605.1 uncultured Victivallis sp.
ATCACCGCCACGTCCCGTGTGTGGTAGCGCGGAGCCTCGTCCTGCTTGTAGGAGTTCTCGTGCTCCTCGTCGACGATGATAAGTCCGAGATTCTTGAACGGCGCGAACAATGCGGATCTCGCACCTACGACGATTTTGACCTGCCCCCGGTGTATCCTGGTCCATTCGTCGAACCTCTCGCCGTCGCTCAGCGAGCTGTGCAGCACGCTCACCATGTCGCCGAACCGCGAACGGAACCTTTCCGTGGTCTGCGGGGTCAGAGAGATCTCCGGCACCAGCACGATCGAATCTTTTCCATGCTTTATCGCCTCGGAGATAGCCCTGAGATATACTTCGGTTTTTCCGCTGCCTGTGACGCCGTACAGCAGGAGCGTGTGAGGTTTCGGGACGGGCGTCCCCATCATTTCAACTATCTTGTCGACGGCCATCTTCTGCTCTACGGTCAGCTCCGGAGGAATGGATTTGACATATTCAACGTTGGCGAACGGGTTGCGGTAGATCTCCTTGTCCTCCTCCATCAGGATATTCTCCTTTACCATCGCCTTAAGGACGGCTTTCCCAGCACCGGTCTCCTTCTTTATGAATTCCGCCGAGAGTCCGGGGTGCTGCAGCAGGAGCTGGATCGCCTTTATCCTGCCGGGCGACTTCCGCCCTTTCTCAAAGATGTATTTCTGGGCGTCTTCTGGGGAGACCAGGTAATATAATTTTATCTTCTTGCGCTTGATCTTCCCGCTGCGCACAGCGCCTGGCAGCAGCGCCCGAACCGCCTGCTCCTGGGAACAGCAGTAGTACTCCGAGATCCATTTGCCGAGTTTCAGAAGAGTGTCCGGGATCTTGGGATGGACTTCGCAGACGCTGTCGATCTTCTTCAGCTTGTCGGCGGGATACGAGGATTCATTGTTGACCGACAGGACATATCCGCGCCTCTGTGACTTCCCGAAAGGGATATAGACCTGTATTCCGGGATGGACCTGGCTCTCAAGCTCCTCCGGTATCAGGTAGTCGAACGGCCTGTCAAGCGACAGACCAAGTATTATCCTTGCAATTTTCATGGCCACAGACTTTCACTGACTTCATTCAGGAAGTTATTCTAACGCAGAGGCGCAAAGACGCAATGGAGTTTTGAGATTTTTCCTGACTTGGATGACTAGGTGTTTCATCAAAGAGGAGAGAATTTCAGCTTGATATAAGCCTTATCCACCGGATTCTTCAGCTTGAATCCGATGCGGAGAGGCTTGATTTTCGCGTTCATTTCCTCCTTGATTTCAAAGGAGGATATTTCAATCTCGCCTGCATCGGAGGAGAATTCAACGAGGATCTTCTCCTTCCCGGAACTTACTACGATCGACGATTCAGATTTCTTCTCGAATGTCCCGGCAGTGACACATGCGGTCTCGAAGGACCCCGGCAATTCCATGGAAACTTCGTCCGTCACCGTCAGGGATCCGTTGCCTTGCCTGGAATACAGAAATGTCCGTTTCAGCGATTCAAGGCCTTTCACATCGTATGCCGAAGAGAGTTCCATTTGGAAAGTGTCGCATTTGTCCGTGAATTCCGTACTGATTATCTTCGCACATGCCTCCTTGCCGGTCTTCTGCAACTGGCCAGCTATCACAGGAACCGGATGTCCGAAGGAGTTGAGGAGATTGCTGTCATAACGTTTGCTGCTGAATGTACGGGCGGTGTAAACTTCCCCTCCGGGATCGAGGATGATCGGCTCCTTGGTCTGCACGATCACATATGAACCAATGTCGTTGTGGTTGTGCAGTTCGGCATTGTTCCCGCCTTTCAGGGCGGCACCGATCCTGCAGGACGAATCTTTTGCAGGTCTGCAAATAAGTATTCCCGCAATGTCGAACCAGGACCTGAGCCTGTCTTCTTTCTCGTCGGGAAGATCTGGCGGATCCGCCTTTTCGGGGAATGATACGGCAATGCAGTAGAAAAGTTCGCTGTCAAAATTGAAATTGTCATAATTGTCGGTCGACCCATACCTGTATGATATGTATTTCACAAGGGAGGACATCGGCCTGGCCTTGATGTCGCAGTCGGCAAATGCCGGGCATACGCCGTTGATGATCTCGATGTTCCTTGAGAACTCCGACATCGACTTCACCTTACTGTCATTGAATAGATTTATCTTCCCGTGGGTGGCCTTGAGTATGGATTCGGCAAGGATCACATAATGACCGAAGCCATAGTTCCAGTAGCCCACGCCTTCGCTGCAGTAGCCGTCGTCTGTGAATCCGGACACATAATGCCTGGAGTACTTCAGCGCCTCTGCGATGTAGTATGCGCGCTCCTCCTTGGATTCAACGACGGTTAGACAGGTGGCTGTCACGCTTCCGAGACAGACTGCGTTCCAGTTGCTGTCGCCGGTCAGCCACCATGTGTTCAGTTTTCCGGAAAGCATGTCCTTGTAGGGTGAGATTATCCTTTTTGCGAGGTTCGCATCAATTGTCTTCCGGCATTCGACGCTTAACTTGTCGCCGAGGACGAATTTAGCTGCAGCCAGATCAAGTCCGAGCATGCTTGACGCCAGGTCGATTTCGACAATTTTGCCTTCGAAGTTGGCGAGATTCCTGTCATGCGCCGGCATGACCCATGTCTTTTCCCTGCAGATTTCACCAATAGTTTTTTCCAATGCAGGGGTGAATCGTCCCTTGTCCTCCAGGCATTCCGCAAGCGTGAGCGTCTTGATTCTGCTTCGGCGCTTGAAATTCACATCCTGCCATCTGGTGCGGTTGCCATTCCGTGTGAAGTCAAGGTAGAGGTCGTCAGTCGTCTCCGGCAGAGGCTCCTTCAAGATGTCTTCAGCCTTTTTAAGGATGCCGCCAGAAAGTCTGTCAGATTTGAACTTATCCCATTTCTCCCTGTCGGTGATCCTGATTCCCGGACCCACAGGCCTGTCATCGAGAAAAGACGATATTTCCATTGGCATACTATCCTTTGGTTGGTTATTTGAAGACTCGGTCCCGGACAAGGACAGAGTTGATATCAAAGCTAAAATAAAAGTTTTGAATTTCATTCTTTGGCAACTCAGGCAGGAATGTCCGATTTGCATTTTTTATGATACCACATGCACAGGAAACAACATGCGGCGATGACTATCCCTATAAGCTGTATTCCTTTCGAAACCGGTATCCAGCTTATCAGGAAAAACGATGTGAAAAGCGTGCCCGCGATGCTGCCGGCCGTTGAAATCGAATAGACGTTTCCCGCTGAAGAGCCAATCTTTCCGCTTTCAACAGCGAGTATTTTCACTATCATCGGGACTATCGCCCCCAGGAAGACGCATGGCACCATGAACAATACGGTTGACAGGATAAGGGCTCCGAGCCTGGATTCCAGCTTCATAGCCTCGAAGATCCTGCAGATGCCGGGTCCGTAGAACGGGAACAGCACAATTATCAGGGAAGGTATCAGGAACAGCCTTGAAAGGGTCTTTGCGTCGGGTTTTCTGTCGGCAAGCCTGCCTCCGGCCGCATAACCTATGCTGAGCCCTGCAAGGAAGACCGATATTATCGCACCCCAGACATATACGGAATTCCCGTATATGGGGAAGAGTACTCTCGCCCCGAGTATCTCATAGCCCATCACAGCGAAACCCGCGGTGAAGGCGATTGAATATAGGATGTATTTAGCCACAGACTTTCACAGACCTTTTCATGACAAGTTAATATAATTCAGATCTCCTCCGGGACTTTCTCACTTCATCGTCTCTACCGGCGCGAAATCGTCCTTGAGGATCTGTCCTTCTTGCTCCATCTTCCTGATAGCTTCCTCGGACATCCTGGTGTCGAGCATCTCGGACAGCTTCAAACTGAGCCTCCTTCCGGCCTCAACCGACATGGCCTTCTCCCTCATCCCGGCGGAATCAAGCTTCCTGCCATAGGCGGAGAAGAACATATAATTGGAATTGTTCGTCGTTATAAAAATTGACAGGTCCGGAAATATGGATCTGACGGTCCTTATCTCGCTCGCGATGAACTTGGGCTTGCCGAGGTTTGCGACATTCGCAGTCATGACGCCGTCAGGAGCAAGCGAATCGCGGATCTTCCTGTAGAATTCCTCGGTGGTCAGCTGGAACGGGATGCATTCGGAGGTGTATGCGTCGATGAAGATCACGTCGTACTTCTCCTTGTTCCGGTTTATGAAGTCGCGTCCGTCGGAGATATAGACAGTGGTCTTATCATCCTTCCTGAAACCGAAATATTCCTCGGCTATGTCCGGAACCTCGGGATCTATTTCAACAATGTCGATGATGGCGTCTGGGTAGTTGCTCCTGACAAACCTGGGGACTATTCCTGCGCCGAGTCCGATGAAAAGCACCCGTTTCGGGGGATTGCGGATGGCTGTCAGGAAAAGAGTCGAGAACTTGCAGTAGTTCGAGATCAGCTCATCAGGAGACTTCGGATTCCAGATGCCCTGGGAACCCTTGTTCGGATTGAAGACCATGTGCCGCCAGCCCCTGCTGTCCTCTTCTACAGTGACAAGGAAGTAAGGGGTCTGCTTCTCATAGAGGATGTTCCGCTTCTCCGCATGGGGCATGAAGAAGTTGTAGATGCTCTCCCAGAACCCGGTCTCTTGGGCCTTCGGCTTAACTTCGACGGGAGCTTTTTCCTCGGCAAGCAGGGAAAAGGCGACAAGAGCTAGAGAAATTGAGATTATTGACAGTTTGATGCAGATTTTCATTTTTCCTTCAAAAATAGAATAAAAACAAGGAATATAAAACTACCATCGAAAAGCCCTAAATCAATCTTTGTGTCATGCAACTGGCGGCCGACGAGAGTTCTTACTTTATAAAAACGCTTTCCTTTGCCTGCAAGGCGTGTTATTTTATCCGTTCGCTGAAAACCATCTAATTGATGCGGGGTCCTTATGCAGAATCTTAATGAGCTCAGGAAGAAGATAGACGGCATTGACGGGCAGATATTGAAGCTCATCAATGAGCGCTACAGGCATGTAATCGAGGTTGGGCATTTCAAGAAGAAGACAGCGCATGCGATATACGTGCCTGAGCGGGAGAAGGCGATCATCGAGCGGCTGGACAAGCTCAACAAAGGGCCTCTGACACCCCATGCTCTGAGGGCGATATACCGGGAGATCATATCTGGTGCGATCTCCCTTGAAAAGCCCCTCACGATCGGATTCTTCGGACCCGAGGCGTCGTTCACCCATCTTGCGGCCCTCGGCAAGTTCGGGCATTGCGCGAAATATGTCCCGAAGGCAAGCATAACAGACGTTTTCAGCGACGTCGAGGCTGAAAGGATTGACTATGGCGTCGTACCGATAGAGAACTCCACCGAGGGCGCCATCAACCATACGCTTGACATGCTCATCAACTCGTCCGTGAAGATCTGCTCCGAGATAAACATGCGGATACACCACAACCTGCTTGCGAAATGCAGGAAGGAGCAGATCAGGAAGGTCTACAGCCATGCGCAGGTCCTCGGACAGTGCAGGAGCTGGATACAGGAGAACCTTCCCGGGGTGGAGGTGATCGAGTCGTCAAGCTCTACAAAGGCGTCAAAGGTGGCTTCGGAGGAGAAATATTCAGCGGCTATTTCCAGCACTCTCGCCGCCGAACTCTACAGGCTGGACATCATCGCCGACAACATCGAGGACATCGCCGACAACACCACGCGCTTCCTCGTCCTTGGCTGGCAGGAGCCGCGCCCTACCGGCGACGACAAGACTTCCATCTGCTATGCGATAAAGGACAGGGTCGGCGCGCTCTATGATTCGCTTCTTCCGTTCAAGAACGAGAAGGTGACCCTGACGATGATCGAGAGCCGTCCGTCAAAGCGCAAGAACTGGGAGTACTATTTCTTCCTCGACATACTCGGCCACCATGAGGATGCGGCGCCCCAGAAGGCATTGGAGAAGCTGAAGGACATGTGCCAGTTCGTCAGGATACTTGGCAGCTATCCGAGATCGAGGGATATACTGTAACTTGAAACTGGAAACTTGTAACTTGAAATCGTTAAGAGATTCTGTGTAATCTGTGTGTTCTGTGGTTGAAAATCTTAATTTTGAAATCGGCAATCATAAATTTAAAATCGGAAATGAAATATGTCTTTAGTCAAACACGTCAATCCGCATGTGATGAAGGTGTCCCCTTATCAGCCGGGAAGACCGATAGAGGAGGTTGCGCGCGAGCTCGGACTTGATCCCGAAGGCATCATAAAGATGGCTTCGAACGAGTCTCCCCTCGGACCGTCCCCGAAGGCGATGAGGGCTATGAAGAAGGCCTGTTCTGAAATGCACAGGTATCCTGACGGGGGTGCGTATTATCTCCGCAAGAAGATATCCGAACACTACGGTTTTCCTCCGGATCATTTCATATTTGGATGCGGTTCGAACGAGCTGATTGAGTTCATCGGCCACAGTTTCCTGTATCCGGGCGTCTCGGCGGTGATGAGCGAGAAGGCGTTCGTCATATACAAGATCCTATGCGGGATGTTCGGGGCTGAAGCGATAGAAGTACCGATGAAGGGCTTCACCCATAATCTCCGGGCGATCCTGAAGGCCATAAAGGATGATACCAGGATCGTCTTCATCTGCAATCCCAACAATCCTACCGGGACGATGGTCAGGGACCGCGATGTCAGGAAGTTCATGGCCAAGGTGCCTGACGATGTGCTGGTGGTATTCGACGAGGCATATGCTGAGATAACATTCAAAAGGATGCCGGACACGCTGTCATACGTAAGGGAGAAGCGCAACGTCATAGTCCTCAGGAGCTTCTCAAAGGCATACGGGCTTGCCGGTCTCCGCGTAGGATACGGGATTGCGAAGCCGGAGATAATCCAGGCGCTCGAGAAGGCGCGCCAGCCGTTCAACGTGAACAGCATGGCGCAGATCGCCGCCGCCGCCGCGCTTGACGACCAGAGCTTTGTCAGACGTTCGCGCAGGACCTACAGGAAAGGCGCGCAGCTGATCATGAAGGAGTGTTCTTCGATGGGGCTTGAATTCGAGCCCCCTGTCGCGAACTTCATGCTGATAAAGGTCGGCAAAGGGGCCGAAGTGTTCAACAGGCTCCAGAAGAAGGGAGTGATTGTCAGGCCGATGGCGCCGTACAACCTTCCGGAATGGATCAGGGTATCAATTGTAACCGAGGCCGAAAACCTGCGGTTCCTGTCATCGCTGAAAGAGGTCTTGGATGGAAAAAAGTAATAACACCACTGTTGCTATAATCGGTTTCGGGCTGCTGGGCACATCGCTCGGGCTCGCGCTAAAAGGCAAAGGCTATATCCGCGTTGGCTGGAGCAGGCGTCCGGAGTCGCGCGTCCAGGCGCTGAAGAACAAGGTTGTTGACAGGGTCTTTGAAACACCTGAAGAGACCATCGGCGGCGCCGACATCACTGTAATATGCCTTCCCGTCCCGATGATAATTGAATTCTGTGCGAAATTCGCAAAATCCTGGAAGAAGGGGGCAATCGTAACAGATGTCGGAAGCGTAAAGGAGAGGATTGTCAAAGCAGTCACTCCTGTCCTTTCGAAAAACAAAGTCCATTTCATCGGCAGCCATCCGATGGCCGGTTCCGAGCAGAGCGGGGCGGATGCCGCGCGTGCTGATCTGTATGACGGGGCGATGGTCTTCATTACTCCCGGCCGGAAGACACCGTCCAGACTTGCGGGCGAAGTAGCCGGAATCTGGAAGAAAGCCGGCGCCGAAGTCATGGATATTGATGCAAGGATACATGATGAGACGGTGGCGCATACCAGCCATGTCCCCCACATAGTGTCTGCGATTCTCGCATTGACCGTGCTTGGCGACGGGAAGAAGAGGGCGATGCGCGAGAAGGGGTGCGCAGGCGGATTCCGGGATTCAACGAGGATCGCCTCCTCCGCCCCGCAGATGTGGCGTGAAATCATTGAAGACAATACTCCGGCAATCCTCGAGGCTATTTCTGATTTCGAGGCGAACCTCAAGGACTTCAAGGGAATTATCGCCAGACATGAGCTTTCAAAGCTTGAGAAGAAACTTGTATCGGCGAAGGAACTGCGGGATTCATGGCTTGAGAAGAGGAAGAGATAAATTTTACACCCTGTGGAAAATTTATTTGCCCAGGTACATCTTCTCGTAGTAGGTCTGATACTCGCCTGAAGTCACGTGTTCCAGCCAGGCCTTGTTCTTGAGATACCAGTCGACAGTCTCTGATATGCCCTCCTCGAAATCTACAGAAGGCTTCCATCCGAGGGATTTTGTAATCTTTGAATTATCGATAGCGTAACGCCTGTCGTGGCCTGGCCTGTCCTTTACGAAAGTTATGAGTGACTCATCCTTGCCCAGGAGCTTGAGGAGAGTTTTTACAAGATCAAGGTTTGTCTTCTCGTTGTTGCCGCCGATGTTGTAGACCTCTCCATTCATGCCCTTTTCAAATGCCTGCAGGATCGCCGTGCAGTGGTCGTGCACATAGAGCCAGTCACGGACCTGCATGCCGTCCCCGTATACCGGGATATGCTTGCCCTGCCTGATATTGTTGATGCAGAGAGGTATCATCTTCTCGGGGAACTGGAATGGGCCATAGTTGTTGGAGCATCTTGTTATGACGGTGTCGATATGGTGGGTATGATGGAAGGCCCTGACAAGATGGTCGGCCGCGGCCTTGCTTGCGCTGTAAGGGGAGTTGGGCTTGATGCTTGTCTCCTCGCTGAACTTGTCCTCGTCGGGCGACAGCGAGCCGTAGACTTCGTCGGTCGAGACCTGAAGGAATCTCCTTATGCCGAATTCCTTTGCGCACAGCAGGAGGTTCAGGGTCCCTGAAACATTCGTCTCAATGAATATCCCGGGGCTCGTGATAGAGCGGTCCACATGGCTTTCCGCGGCGAAATTTATTATACCGTCGAACTTGTGGGTCCTGGCGAGCTTCTCAATCAGTTCCCGGCTTCGGATGTCGCCGTGGACGAACACATGGTTCCTGTTGTCCATGAATCCTTGGAGGTTTTCAAGGTTTCCCGCATAGGTGAGGGCGTCAAGATTAACGATCCTGACATCTTTCCTCTCCGCAAGCATCATCCTGACGAAGTTCGCCCCGATGAATCCTGCACCGCCTGTCACCAATAAGTTTTTCATTAAAAATCCTAAATAGTCTTTAGTCGTCGTTTGATGGTCATCAGTTCCTAAATATAGCTTTCTGCAGTCGGCTGAAGACTGACAGCTGACGACAGAATTATTCCTTCTTTTCCTTGTCTTTCTGCTTGTCCTTGGCATCCGCTTCGCTCTTCGCCTGCTCCGTGAGCTTCTCGATATCGGCGTCGATATCCCTGATCTGCGTGGTGAGTTCGATGATCTCGCGATCGTTCTCCAGCTTGAGGGCCAGCTCCTTGTGCAGAGTCATGATCTTCTCATGGATCTCCTTGAGCTTCGGATCCTCCTCGATAAGCTTAAGCCTGCGGTTGTAGAGCTGCATTCCAGCTTCGGCGCGCTTCTTCTTCAGGCCGTCCATCTTCTCAGCTGCGGTTTCGGCAAATACGAAAAGACCGCCGAGGATGAACACCCCCGCCGTTATCAGAAGATATTTCCTCATAAGATTCACCTCGTTATATGTTGATTATTTCATCCTCGGTATAATACTCCGAAAGGACCTGTCCCGCCAGGTATAAAGATCCGGTTATGACAAATCTTTTTCCTTGCTTCATAGACAACCCCTTCTTTACCGACGGAGCGATGTGGACCTGCTTGTCCGATATCTTCCGGCACATCTTCCTGATCTCTTCGGGGCTCAGGCTCTTCCTGGAACCCTTTATAGGCACGAAGATGAAGTCTTCGGCGATCCTGTCGAGAAGCTTCAGGTTCGAAACAACATCCTTGTCGGCGAGGCATCCGAACATTACCGTGAAACGCTCTTCAGGGAAATATTCATGTAGACTGGAAATCAGCACGGAAATCGCCTGCGGGTTATGCGAGCCGTCGAGGATGTTCCCGTCCTCAAGGATCTGGAATCGGGCCGGCCAGACAGTATTTGAAAATCCTTTTTCCGCCTTTTTCAGGCATATCCTGCATCTGCTTGAGAGATATTTGAGTATTGACATCACCAGACGTGCGTTCTGCTCCTGTATTTTGCCTTTGAGGGAAAGCCTGGCATTTCCGATGCCGGATTCAGGATGTATGATTTCTGATCCGCATTCCCGCGCCTTTTTTCCTACTACAGCCATCGCCTTGCTGCTGAGATTGCCGCAGAATACTGGTATCCCGGATTTGATTATGCCGGCTTTTTCGAAGGCGATCTTCGCCTCGGTCGTGCCAAGATGCGCGGTATGGTCGATTCCGATGCCGGTGATGACCGATGCCAGTGGATTTACCACGTTTGTAGCGTCGAAACGGCCGCCCATGCCGGTTTCCCAGACTACAAAATCAACCTTCTCCCTGGCAAAATAAATCCCCGCCATGACTGTTGTGACCTCGAAGAAGGTCGGGCATTTTCCAGCAGCCCTCATTTCCTCGACATGGGGCCTGATGATCTTGAGGATGGCGACAAGGTCTTTTCTGGATATGGACTTTCCGTTTATCCTGAAACGCTCCCTTACGGACACCAGATGAGGGGAGCTGTAGAAGGCAGTTTTGAATCCGGCGGCTTTAAGGCATGAGGCAAGCATCGCGCAGACCGATCCTTTGCCGTTTGTGCCGGCTACATGGATGAAGCGGAGCCTGTGATGGGGGTTCCCGACCTTCTGGAAAAGTTCCGACACCTGCTCGAGACCGAGCTTTATCCCAAAGACTTCCAGGTCGGAAAGGAATTTCAGTGCATCTGGATATGCTGGCATTCGGCGTTCATTCCTTGGGCTGCGGAGGACTTTGTGGGATCACGACAAAATCCACGGAGTCCTTCCAGACTTCTGAATCATCCTTCAGGGAGACCAGTGAAAGCTCCCAGCGGAAGTCCTTCTTTTCTGTACTGCTCTTGATTTCCTTGATCTCGCTGAGGAGCCTGTACTGCTTCCTGCTGTCATTGTCGTCCACCGGAGTTACCATCTTCATCTTGATCAGGCTCTGCCACAGCTCGAGGGGCATGTTGTTCACAAGCCCGTCGGATGCCGTGAAGTCGTTTACTATGCATGGAAGAACTATCCCGGCGGTGGAGATAGGAGTGCAGCGGGTGGCTATGGAGGTTACCATGAAATCTACCGCGCTCTTCCTGTCGAACACGCTCAGGTTTATCCTCGGCGTCACAATTTCGCCTGTCGGAGGAGGGCGGTTGTCGGGCTGCAGTGAGTCGCAGGAGCACATGGCGGAAGCCAGAATGGCCAGCAGAACTGGAAGACCGCATTTGTTGAAAGGATTCATCTGAGCGTACCGCCTTGTTTGACATGAGAACTGGGGCATCTTCAAGCCCCATGTAAAATCTATGGCAGATATTTTTATCTTCAAGATATCAATATGAGATTATGGAAAAACTTGTGTCAGCGAGTTATTATATGGGCTCCGTGCCGAAGTGGCGAAATGGCAGACGCGCTAGACTCAAAATCTGGTGTCCTCACGGACGTGTGGGTTCAAGTCCCTCCTTCGGCACCATAATTCTCCTATGAGAATGTCTTTTTTGACAATTATTGTCACTGTTTGACTTTTTGTGGAATAGCGATTCATAATACACCAATAATACACCATCTGTTGTTGAGTTCAAATGGTCAAAGCATGACAATATTGGAATTCTTTGAGCGGATGGGCTCGTGTTTAGCGGGAACTGTCCGTTCCTCCCGAGGGAGGATGAGCCTGTAGAAGCTCAA
>CAZDNQ010000096.1:0-11716 GCA_964506605.1 uncultured Victivallis sp.
TCCGATCTCCAGCAGTTCGGATCTCTCCTTGGCCGTAGTCGTAACCGCAAAATGCTTCATATGTACAAACCTCCTTTTTCATCATCATATCCCCATGTCTTGCAAACGGCAATTTACAGGAATATCTTATACATATACCGAAGTATTGAATATGGAATTATCACATGCAGTTCTCTACAGATTCAATCAGGCTGACTTTTGCAGATCCAGGCAGAGGAGTGATGACCAATGACGGATGGCTTCACCGCAAGGCTGTCCCATACATAATCATCGCACAACCGCTTGAGGGCAGCTACACGATCGAATGCGGCGACGGTCGCTCCTCCGAGATCAGGACCAGGGAGGCTTTCCTGACCGCCCCGAATGTGCCGCTGGCGATATCGCACCACTGTGATCCGAAGACAAAGCGGATGGTGATTAGGTGGATTCATTTCAACTTCACGGTCTTTGATGCCATCAGCCTGGCGGATCTCTTCGCCCTCCCTCTTTGCGTTGAAGCCAGATGGGCGGACAAGTTCGGGGAGATAGCCGAGGAAATGCTTCTTTTAAAGAAATCCGGGGATTCAAAGACTCTCAGTTCTGCCGCACGCATGAACGAACTTTCATTTTCGGCGCTGAACCTCCTGATTGAATATCTTGAAGGGAAGGGAATCCGCCCGGAGATGAATCCCGACGTGACGAGGATGCTGCCGGTCCTGGAATTTGCTAGAAGACATCTTGACCGCAAGCTTGAAGTTGCGGATCTCGCAAGACGGGCAAACCTTTCGGTCCCCAGGTTCCACGCAGAGTTCAAGAGACTTTTCGGAGATCCTCCTCTCGACCATGTAAGGAAGATGCGTCTTTCAAAGGCTTCCGATCTCCTGAGGAGCGGCAGTTCATCCCTTGAGGAGATCGCGCAGTCCACAGGATTCTGCAACCAGTTCCACTTCAGCCGCGAATTCAGGAAATGCTACGGGTATCCGCCGACCGTATTCCGCAAAAACATCTCAAAAGGTCTGGCGGTCTGATCCCAGGTACTGCTTGTTCATGGACGGCGACAATCTGATGGGGTCATGAATCTGCAATATCCCCCTATGAGTACTGGAAAAATGGAGCTATATTGCATTTATATGATTATTATTCAAAGGAGACAAAAATGAAAAAACTCGCTTTGCTGCTGATTCTTGCCGCTTGCTTCAATGTGCAGAACCTGTTCTCCGAGGATGCCGCCAAGGAAATGAACAAGACAGGGGCGATCACCGCCATCGATCTGCAGAAGATGATTCTTTCCATAGAGAGGACTACGGACAAGCGCTTATTTACGTTTGTCGTCTCCAAGGAAATCCTATCCAAATTCAAGGTCGGACAGATCGTGGAAGTCTCCTACTCAAAGAACGACAAGGGCGACAGAGTGGCATCAAATGTCGTGATAGCCGACAAGCCTGCCGCCGCACCTGCAGTTCCTGCGGCTCCCGCAGCTCCGGAAGGCAAGGCTCCAGCCGCTCCTGCTCCCAAGAAGGAGAACAAGGACGATATTGACATCGGCGCCCCGAAGGCCCCGGACGAAAAGAAATAAGCTGCTGGTCCATCCGGCAGTTCCCGGCTAATTTCAAAAAATCATTATTTTCCAGTTTTGGCCCTTGACTTATTATATACTTATTATATTATATCATATGTTTATTATAACTGATCATCGAGGCAATCCATGATAAGCTCCGACAACATCAAAGTCCTGACCAAGACAGCGCAGACGCGCCAGCGCATTGAAGAGCTGATCGGGAATCTCCAGCCCGGAGACCAGCTGCTTCCCGAAGGCAGGCTTGCCGAGAGGTTCGGGGTAAGCGTCATCACCATCAAGAGAAGCCTTGAGGAGCTCGTAAGGGCAGGCGTAGTATACAAGAGGCAGGGCAAGGGCACTTTCGTATCTGAAAGGCGTGAGGAGAAGATCAAAGATCCGTCCACCGTGAATCTCCTGTATCCGTTCGTCCCTAAGGACACGTTCAAGGATCCTTTCCTTGGACAGGTGATCAACGGCATAGGCGACTGCTTTGCGGTGAATTCCTGCCATCTGCGTCTTTTTCCACTTCATGGGAAAAGCTCTATTGAAAGCATCTTAAGGAATCCTGAAACAAGGAAAATGATCAATTCAGGGATCATCGCGGTCAACTACCTCATCACTGAAAAGGACCAGGAGGCGATCAGCAGCTGCAACTGTCCAGCCGTGTTCATCGGAAAACCTGAACCGCATATAAAAATACCTACAGTGAACACGGATCATTTCTCCGCCGGATACGAGGCGACTATCCATCTGGTGAAAAAACATTCCCGCAGAAGGATCGCCGTCCTCACGCATCTCGACAGGCGTCCGTACTGCATTGACATGCTTGAAGGCCACAGGAAGGCCCTGAAGGACTCTGGAATACGCGAAGACGGAAACCTCCTTCTTTCCCTGAAGCCTAGATCCAGCATGTCCACTCTCGTCGATGAGCTTGTGATGAAAAAAACATCTTTTGATTCGATGATAGTGTGGGGATGCGAGGCGACCATAGAGGCCCTGACCAGGCTCAAGCACTTCGGGATCGACGTGCCTGGGAAGATTTCCCTGATATCCTATGACGATTTCCCGGCCGTTTCCGAATATTCCAACCCGACGATCACCGCCGTGCGCCAGCAGGTATATGATCTCGGATACGAGGCCGCAAAGCTCATGATGAAGCAGAAGAACTCAGGATTCAGCGGCATCGGCAACGTCTCCAGCGTACTGAAGAACACCCTGGTGATCAGGGAAAGCTGCGGGTGCCGGAAATGACCATGAATATTTCCAATTTGCGATTTCCAATTTGCGATTTGAAGAATAAAATCGGCAATCGGCAATCGGCAACCGGCAATTTCTTTACTCTTATCGAACTGCTCGCCGTGCCAGCCGTAGCTCGTAGAGAGAAGGCAAGCTCAAGGGCGTTTACGCTCATTGAGCTGTTGGTCGTAATTGCGATCATCGCAATCCTGGCGGCCATGCTCCTCCCAGCCCTGAAGAACGCGAAGGAAAAGGCGAGGCAGTCCGTGTGCCTGAGCAACCTCAAGCAGATTGGGATAGCCCAGAACATGTATCTGACAGACTTCAACGACTACCTCTGGTATGAAGACGCGACCGCCGGCGGCACGCTAATATTCAGAAGCGTAGCGGACAAGCCCCTCTGGGATGGATGGAACAGCAACGGTGTTCTTATCCGGAATGGATACCTCCAGAACAGCAAGAACTTCGAATGCCCCTCGGCGCCGCACATCCCAAACCCTTATACCTATTCCCAGTACAACAGAGACATCACTCCAGATGCTCCTGTGGGATATTCAGGATCCGACTACTTCTTCAGAATCAGCAACTACTTCTACAATACCGGAGCCAGCACATTGCGCGGGGCGAAGAACTACAACAAGGGGATGATGATGGACAACCCATACACAACCGCCAGCGGTGATCTTTCACTTGCGCGCCGCTATCACGGGACTGGCAGCTACCAGTCCCTCTTTCTTGATGGTACAGCCAAAATGCTCAAGGAACTCCCCGGGATGGACGGATGGGGAGGAAATTATTTCAGCAACTATGTCGACTCCCATTACGGAGACTGAAAGATGAAACAAAACATTTCCAATTTTGGATTTCCGATTTCCGATTTGAAATTCAGCAATGAAATTGGCAATCGGAAATTGGCAGTCGGAAATGCATTCACGCTAATCGAGCTGTTGGTCGTAATCGCGATCATCGCGATCCTCGCCGCGCTTCTCCTCCCTGCGCTCCAGCAGGCGAAGGAGTCCGCCAGGAAGATTGTCTGCCTGAACAACCTGAAGCAGAACGGATACGCGACGACAATCTACATGACTGATTTTGAAGGATACTCCTGGTACGAGGATGAGAACAGCGGCGTCTCCATAATCAGGAGAAGCGTCGCCGACCACCCGCTATGGGACGGCTGGAACAGCTTCGGCCTGCTCATAAAGGAATCGTATCTGCCAGGCAGCAAGACCTTCGAATGCCCTTCCGCCCCGCATTATCCGAATCCGAAGGTCCCATACCCCCACTACCAGTACAATAAGGATATTACGGCGACAAACTATTCCGACTATGCCGGAAGCGACTATTACTTCAGGATAAGCAACATGTTCTACGGGCCGCTGAGGATGACAGGCACGGACAACAAGGCCCTAATGTGCGACAATCCTACGGAAGTCACATGGATGGACTCCTCCACAATCAGGAGATACCACAGGACAGGATACCAGACATTGTATATGGACGGGTCCGCAAGAATGATCACTGACATTCCCGGCTCTACCGGCTGGTCCGGCAACTGGATGAAAACTTATCTTGACGGCAAATAAAAAAGAATGTGATACAGGCGTCTTGCCTGCAATTAAATTAACATAAAGGGATCTTCATGAGAACAATACTTCTAATTTCCGCTGGCATCTCCAGCCTTTTCATGTTGTCAGGCTGCATGGAAAAGGAAAGCCTTAAAACTGTGGAATATGGAAAGCCGGTCCAGCAAGTACCGGCGCCGACAGAAGACGTTCCCGGCACAGTGCCTGAAAAGATCCACATTCCCCTGCTGGAGACCAAGGCCCTGGCGCCTGTCGCAATAAGGCCTCTCAAGATCAAGGATGAGAAATTCGTCGATGCCGACGGGAAAACCGTCAATTTCTGGGGCGTCAACATGATCTCCTTCTTTCCGGACAAGGATCTCGCCGACAAGACGGCTGCGAATCTCGCAAGCCTGGGCGTCAACATGGTCAGGCCTCATCACACGATGCGTCCTAGCGGCGACTGGAACTTCGACGGGGTGATCGCCCTGTCAAAATATGACAAGAACTCCCGCGAAATGGATGCGGTTGCATGGGATCGTTTCGACTATCTAAACGCGAAACTCAGGGAGAAAGGAATATATCTGAGCCTCGCCATATGGTGGTCCAGGTTCTACAAGCCTGCGGACTTCGCAGTCAAGAAGGTTTCGGAGACCGATGACAAGGCATGGTTCGACGCCATAAAGGAAATGAACGGATGGGACTGGCAGAAAGGATTTGATCCGCGGAAGCTTCTTGCGATGTTCGACGAGCGCTCCTTCCTCCTGAATGCGGAATTCGCGAAGTTCATGCTGACCCGCGTCAACAAGTACAGCGGACTCGCATACGGGAAGGATCCGCAGGTCATGAGCCTGGAGTTCCTGAACGAGTGCGATCCCGAATACATCCTGGTATGCAAGAATGTCTTTCCAGAATATTTCAGAAAGGAACTTGTGGCGAAATGTGATGAGTTCGCCTCCAAAAAGGGTGTGAAGCCCTTTGATTTCTACAAGATGTCCAACAACGAACAGAAGCAGACATTCTCCGAATTCTGCAGTTTCCTCATCCAGGACTTCAGCAGACGCATGACGCAGACTGTGCGAGAATACGGATATGAAGGTCCGGTGATCTTTTCGAACCTCTGGGAGAGCGAGACAAATCTCAACGCCCGTTCAATTACGGATTCATATATTGAAGATCACTGCTACGGGGATCCCTTCCCTGTCGAGAAGAAAAACGACCTGTTCTTCGAAAAGACAAAGGGAATACTTAAAGGCAAGCCTTTCATCGTCGGGGAAATGAACATGTCTGAGGACCAGAACGTGATAAAGCAGAAGACGCCTGTGCGTTCAATGCTTCCTCTTGCAGTATCCGCATACGGCTCGCTCCAGGACTGGGCTGGCGTGACCTGGTTCGCATGGAACCACGGTTCACGCGATGTCGGGACCGACGGATGGGCGAAGAACAAGGGTCGCGCTCCCAGCATCGGAACGCTGTGCGGCGACGGAGTTTTCCTGGATCACTTCAGGACAACCGGGATAATATTCAAAAACGGTTATATAAAAGGAAGCTCTTCCCCGTTGACCCTGATGGTTGATGAACCATATTTCCCGGCCGGCTACCAGGAGATGGTCCGCGGAAAATACAACATCAAGCCCGGCTGGCAGAACATCCACAAGGTGAGGAAATCATATGGTGCCCTCCCCGCAGAACAGAAGACCGCGGAATGGATGACTGCGGAGCCGTCCGGTGATATTTTAAAATCAGATACTGGAGAGATCATAAAGGATATGAAACGGAAACAGCTGACAGTGTCCGCTCCCAAGGCTGAAGGCTTCAGCGGTTATCTCGACGGCAAATCTCCGGAAGGGCTTAAAGTCATTGAAAATAAAAATGAAAACGGATTCGCCACCGTCGTACTCGTCACTCTTGACGACAAGCCCATCACACAGTCGTCACATCTTCTTGTAAGCCGCACATACACAGTCGCAGACGGCGTGGAGAGCGACGCATTGTCCATAAAACTAAGGGGTCTTCCTGCAAATTCCGAATGGTCCGCCGCTCCGACAAAAAGCAGGAACATGCAGCTCGAACCGTCTTCTGCAATAAAGGTCGGAGCTGATGCATCATTAGCGTTACCTTCCGGCAATTGGACTGAATGTGAACTGGAAATGAAATAGACAGGTAGGGACGGTTCGCCGAACCGTCCGTTCATATTCGGCGGTTTCGGCGAAACCGCCCTACCTTTAGATACAAATTCATTGACAAATAAAATTTGCTAAACAAAGGAGAAATCGATGAAATTGAGAAGTCTTGCGATTATCGCAGCCGTATTCGCCTTCACGATGAACGCCTATTCAGAAACTGTCCATCAGACCCAGAAGGGCGAGGCTGGATGCCTTGACGGCGGCAAGAGCGCAGTCGAAGGCAAGGTCATAGAAACCAAGGAACTTGCCGGAGCAGAGTCCGGCAAGGTCGCACGTACGCTTGGAAGTCTTTCCCAGTGGGGCTTTGTCTCGTATTGGTTCGGAATACCGACTCCTGCAGGAAAGGCGACCTTACGTTTCAGGATCTATGTTGACGGAGAGTCTTCATCCCACAGCATATATCTCTATGGCGAGAACGGACAGGCCGATCTGGCTCCGCTCAATATTCCGGCGGACGCTAAGCAGAAAAGCTTCGTGAATATCGACATCCCAGTTGATTCCGCGAAGGAATGGAGCGGAATCGCCGTCAAGAAGACTGAGAAATCCGACAAGCCGGGCCCGTGGATTGATTCCATCAAGGTAATTCTTCCTTGAATTTAAATGTAACACAGGCATCTTGCCTGTGGATTTTAGATGCTGATTCCTATTATGAAAACACCAGAGGCTTCAAGACATTTCGTGAAATGGACGGATCCGGTGAGCGGAGTTGAAAGCTTTCTGCTCAATTCCGAGGAGATCCCCCTTATCCAGTCCTTCTATTTCGTCAACAGGTCGTTCACGGAAGACGGGCGATACCTTTGGTTCTATTGCGCATTTCCTCCATCGGAAACTAGGTGCCTTGGTCTGATGGATTTTGAGACAGACACTGTGAGGTTCCTTCCTGAAACTCAGTTCCTCGATGCTTCCCCTATGATTGATCCGAAGACGGGCGATGCATACTGGGCGTCGGTCACTGAACTCTGGAAGATCTCCCCTGCCCCCGGCTCAAAGCCTGAATATGTGAACTGTTTCCCGCAGGATATCGCGAAGGGGCGCAGGCCGTTCAGGCTGGGGACACATTTCACCTTATGCGCGGACGGGAAATCTGTCAATTTCGACATCGAGGTGGGAGAGGAATGGTATCTCGGCAAAATGCCTCTCGACGGGAGCAGTCCTGAAATCTGGGTGAAAAACGATGTCTGCATGAACCATGCACAGTTCTCGCCGACCGATCCAGATCTTATGCTCTATGCCCATGACGGCTGGAGGGATCATCTGGGCAATTTCCACGGCTACGTGAAAAGAATGTGGCTTATCAGGAAAGGACAGGATCCAAAGCCGATCTTCCCCGAGGACACGCAGAAGCACGGGCATGAATGGTGGGATCCAAGCGGGAAATTCGTCTGGTATGTCCATTATGGTGAAGGAACAAAGAAGGTCGATATCTCGAACGGAAAGGATGAGATGATATGGCCAAATAGGAGTGCATCGCATTCTCATTCGAGCAAAGACGGAAGATATCTTGCCGGTGATATTTCCGCATATACCGGGAGCAAGGCGTTAAAAGTTTCCTTCTACGACAGCCGTACTGGAAAGGAAACTGCAATTGTCTCTTCCATGGCCGGACTCCCGGAACAGGTGAAGTATCATGTCCATCCGCATCCGCAGTTCTGTGTGAATGATAAATATGTGTGCTATACTACGAATGTGTTAGGCCGGGCCAATTTGGCACTTGTACCGGTGGATGAACTCATATAGCACCTTACGGCTGGATGATGACAAATGAATTTGAGATGTTCTTTTCAAGTAGTTTGCGACATCCCTGGCGCAAAAAAAACAGAATTAAGCTCTTTGCGTCTGGAAGCCGCAAGCTACTTTGCGTAGTATGAGCGCATTTTCCCCGCAAGGAAAAACTTAGAATCTTTCAAGTGGAGGAATGATATGAAGGTCTTCATAGCTGCATTCGCCATGTATATTTTATGTTCGGGACTCATCGCCCAGGAGAGAAATGAGGCGAGGATCGACATTGGCGGAGTCCAGGACAAGAACGAGATCAAGCCGGGAACAATCAGCAATGAGAAGATTGGCAGGTCTGGAAATGCATCATGGGTTCCCGACGACCAGAAGAAATTCATTCTTGTGACGGCTTTCGAGTCGACCTACAAATGGCAGCAGGACTCATTCACCTTCACACCCTCCAAATCCGGTATTGTCTCGATGCATCTAAGGGGTTGCTGGCGTGAAAACAACGGTCATGACTTCGAGCTCTTTGATGACATCAAGATCGAAGGGGCCGAACCGACATCGCAGAACCTTGACTTCGAAAAGGGGCTGGAAGGCTGGACTGGCGACAAGAACATCAAGGCTGAAGCATCCTCTGACGCCCACGGCGGAAAGACTGCCGCGAAAGTCAGCCACGACGCATATCTCTGGCTTCCATTGAACGTCGAAGCCGGCAAGGAAGTAAAGATCACTTTCTGGTACAAAAGGGCGAAGTAGTGCCATTGTCTACATGAATATCTCTTTAAGACAGTAATCTATATTTGTTAGTACAGGATGTGACCCCAGCTCTACCAGCTTCATGGTCTATCGTTGAAGGATTACGGATTAATGCTTGCGGTTAATTTCTCAAGGCATGAATGAGCTTCTGCGCCAAACTGGTTTTCCACTTTTTCAAATCCCGTCTCCAACTCTTTCTGCTGTTCCGGATTCAGGATCTTGTCAGCCATGGGGAAAAGAAGAAAATCTTCTTTCCAGATATGCCCGGGATACAGTTCGAGAATTCCCTGCAAGGATTTGATGAGCCCTGCTTTTGCGGAAGAATCCCCTCCTGCAAACGCCTGCGCAGACACCGAAAGTTCCGCCACCAGGGTCCTCCCCTTCTTATGTTCCGCAATCAAAATCCCCAAGGGACATCCCTGAGCAGGAACGCCTTGTTTTTCCAAGATCGGAAACAGGTAGCCTTCTTCTTTCCCATGATGGCATTTATCGGCGAACGAGCTCATGAATCCGGAAATGCTTTCGAGCGCATCCTTATCTACTGTCCGTCCTGTTTTCAGCTTGTCCAGCGCCACTGTCATCGCGCCAAGCGCTTTTTCAATTATGCGATGATCCTGTTCCAGCATAAAAGTTGCGTTTTTCATGTTGCTGTAACCTCCGTTTAACTGCTCTGATCCCCGCAGGATATTCACAGGCGTCACTTTATTTCTTCAAAATAACTTTTATCTACTCCACACTCTGGACAAACCCAGGTGTCCGGCAAATTTTCAAAAGCCGTACCAGGTTCTATTCAATGGGTTGAATCTCCTACCACAGGGTCATAAACATAATCACATGCCGTACATCTGTATTTTGACATTTCCCCCTACATTTGTGTTGAATAAAAAAATAATCTGAACGATTAACCTTTACAATGGGGAGAAACCCTACCGTGAATGTGCCCCCAGCTCAGTGACAAACAGACACTTGGCGTTCCTGATAAATACAATAAAGAGCTACGCATTGTATAAACAGGGATATTTTCCTGTTTATCAAAATTCCCCTCTTGACAACATCTATATATATGGTATCATATGATACGTATTATATAAACCAGGAAACACACAGTGATTCAAAGAATGGAAAAGACTGTTACGATGATGGAAATCGCCAGGATGCTTGGCATTTCCCAGCCCACTGTTTCCGCAGTATTGAACAAAAGGAAATCCTGCTACGCCTCCGCCGAAACAAAAAAACGCATTTTTGAAACTGCTGAACGGCTCGGATACAGGCCTAACCCAAACGCCCGCTCGCTCCGTGGCAAACCTTCCGGACTGATAGGAATCATATCATGCCTCAAGATCTCGCAGGTTCATGTCGATCTCCTCAGCGAACTTAACAGGCTCATATGGGATAGCGGTCGCCAGGTGATTTTCGCCGACTCGTCATTCAGCAAGGAGCACGAGCTGGAACTTGTACGGGAAATGGTCCTGAGGAATGTCGATGCAATGATCATCAACAATGAAAACGACAGGGAGATCCTGAGGAACGCGATCCCCGAAAGAATTCCATTCGTCCTGATAAACAGGGAGGGAAACAGGTCCGATTTCACGATTGACCGCATACAGGCGGGATATCTGGCGACAAGCCATCTGCTTTGGCATGGCCACAAACGTGTTGGCATGATTCATAATGATATCGTCTACAATACGGAAAAGCTTGTTGGATACAGGAAGGCCCTTGCTGAAAAGGATATTCCCTATGACGATTCCTGCGTTGTGGACCAGGCCTGCCTTCAAGATGGCAAAGGCAACAGTATTGTCTCGCTTGTCGACGCCGGTGTCACTGCATTCATCACGACCAACGACGATATTGCGCTAAGACTGATCAATAGGCTCAACAGTCTGAAGATGCGCGTTCCTGAAGATGTCGCAGTCATCGGATTCGACGGCTCCAGTTTCACCGAATTTACAATCCCTCCGATTACGACCATATCCCAGCCTGTGGAAAAGATGGCGGAAATGTCGATCAATCGATTGTTCTCTATGATTGATAAAAAGAAAAAATATTCTTCAAAGCAGGCTATAAGAATTGCTCCTGAGCTTGTAATAAGGAATTCTTGCGGCTGCAAGCCTTGTAAGTAAGAACGGACAAATCATGGCAAACACAGACAAAGACTGTTCAGCTGTTGGAACATAATTTAAGGATCCCAAGGAGGCTCCAATGAGAAAATCGGCAGACCATGGAATCAGCGGGAGGTTCACATTGATCGAACTGCTTGTGGCCCGTTCGACAGGTTCGACAAGCTCACCGCGGGCAAGCTGCTTCGACCATGCTCAGCACAGGTTGGGGCGACGAGTTTATTCCATTAGATTCACCCTGATTGAATTACTCGTCGTTATTGCGATCATCGCGATACTAGCGGCGCTTCTGCTTCCGGCCCTCAAGAACGCCAGGAACACCGCCAGGCAGGCCGCATGCGCGAACATCGAAAAACAGACAGGAGTCGCATTCGGGCTGTATGCCGGGGACTACAACGACTATTTCCCTGCGCCGTCTGATAACACCGACTGCGGCGGGAATTATGCTCCAGGCAACAATGCATTCTGGTATATAGGACTTGGTCCATATGTCGGATATCCCAGCTGGTACATGGGCTCCCCCACTCTTTCCCTGCCTGCAGGCCAGACCTTCTTCTACTGCCCTTCCGTCGATGTCAACACGCCTGGCATGCAGGT
>CAZDNQ010000097.1:0-11706 GCA_964506605.1 uncultured Victivallis sp.
TATCAAATCAGGCTTTCACTTGCGGAATCAGGATATAAATTTCTAAACGTGAAAGGGAATGTGGTCACGATCGGTCCGGATCAGAAGACCCAGAAAAGCGAGACTGCTTATTTCCTCAATGAGAGGAATCCGGAGAAGAAGATCGAAGAATTGTCCAACCTTATAAAAGGACTCTCAAAATAATGCCTGGAAAATATACTGTCGGAATCGATCTCGGGGGAACAAAGATACTGGCGACAGTCGTCACCCCCAGGCTCAAGATCATCTCAAGATCCAAGTGCAAGACCAAGTCGGAGCTCGGGATAGAGGGGACCGGCCGCCGGATGAAGGAGGCCGCAGAGGAGGCGCTCAAGGAGGCGAAGCTCTCCTGGAAGGATGTCGGCAGTATCGGCATTGCAGTTCCGACGGCGGTGGATCCTGATACCGGCGACGCGCTGCATTCGCCCGCGCTCGGATGGATCAACCAGCCTCTCAGGAAGAAGTTCCAGCTGATATTCAGGAAGAAGATCTACCTCGAGAACGATGTCAACTGCGGAACTCTTGCCGAATACCGCGCTGGCGCTGCAAAAGGATACTCCAGCGTTGTCGGCTATTTCGTCGGCACAGGGCTCGGCGGAGGAATCATCATCAACGGAAAGCTCCATACAGGTGTCCGCGGATCCGCCGGAGAACTCGGGCACGAGATCATAGAGTTCAATGGCAGGAAATGCGGATGCGGCAAGCTCGGATGCATCGAGGCGTACTGCAGCAAGACCGCGTTCTGCAGGCAGTTCCACAAGCTGATCATTGAGGAAAACGGGAAGAGCCTGCTATCCGAATATACCGACGACAACTTCAAGGGCATCAAGAGCAGCGTCCTCCTGAAATGCTACAA
Organism: uncultured Victivallis sp.; assembly: GCA_964506605.1. Classification (GTDB taxonomy): domain Bacteria; phylum Verrucomicrobiota; class Lentisphaeria; order Victivallales; family GWF2-50-93; genus GWF2-50-93. The sequence goes on from CAZDNQ010000097.1 coordinate 875, forward strand.
TGCGAAGGACAGGATAACGCGGAAGGTGCTCAACAAGGGATTCTACCTTCTCGGGCTTGCCGCCGCAAACCAGGCGTCGATCATAGCCCCGGAATGCATAGTCTTCGGAGGAGGCGTCATGGAGGCTTTCAAGAAATCCATGATGCCGTTCATAAGAAAGGGATTCTGTGAAAACCTGTTCGCCCTTTCACCGGAGGACATCAAGCTCAAGGTGTCATCGCTAGGAGACGACGCCGTCCCGGTAGGCGCCGCGATATACGCCATGGAAAAAGGGGAAGTCTGATATTTGATACTGGAAACTCGAAACTTGTGATTCGGGAGAGAATATCTCCAATGGCTATCCTAATGTTGGAGTTCACTGCTTTAGCGTGTCTTAATAGAAAGGTGAAACAATGAATTCTTCGCTGATGGCTCTTCTTGTCATGCTTGCGTGCCCGGTATCCCTGATACTTGTAGCGGTGGCGGTGTTCTATAATATCCTCGTCTACAGGCGGAACCAGGCGGACAATGTCTTCTCCACTATCGACGTGATGCTCAAGAGGCGCTACGACCTCATACCCAACCTCGTCGAGACCGTGAAGGGATATGCCAGACACGAGAGGGAGACTTTTGAAAAGGTCGCCCAGATCAGGGCAAAGGCGATTTCGGAAGGCACCAGCACGGACGAGAAGATAAACCTCGACGGCGAGATGAAATCAGCCCTTGGAAGGATATTCGCCATAGCGGAGGGCTATCCTGAACTGAAGGCCAACGAGAACTTCCTGAACCTCCAGAAAAACCTTACAGAAACGGAGGAGCAGATCGCGGCGGCAAGGAGGGCCTACAACGCTGCCGTCACAGACTTCAACAATTCCTGCGAGATGTTTCCGACAAACATATTCGCCTCCATGTTCGGATTCCAGAAGAAGAACCTGTTCCAGATATCCGACAATGAAAAACAGCCGGTCAAGGCGAGCCTATGAAATCTCTGGAAGAGCTCAAAAGCTTCTATGTCACCTCCCTTTCGGCGAGCATGCGCGAGCTTGAGGAGAAGAGGAAGCGGATCGCCGTAAGGATCTATGGCATAATCTTCGGTTCCGTCTCGCTGCTGTTTTTTTCATTCCTCCTGGCGCTGGTTCTCAGAAACCCGGCTGTTGTCATAATCGCATGCGTTATAGTCCTGCTGCTGGGATTAATCCTATATTTTATTCTGGTCAGCGGCGATTCCAAGGCTTTCAAGTCCGAGTTCAAGACCAGGATTGTCGGGGAAGTCGTGAAGTTCGTCGACCCTGCTCTGGATTATAAGCCCGACATGGGTGTCGGACAGGGGGCATACATGGAAAGCCAGATATTCCTCACCCATCCGGACAGGTACAAGTGCGAGGACTACGTCTCCGGCAAGATAGGACAGACATATATCGAGTTCTCCGAGGTCCATTCGGAGTACAAGACCGAGCATACCGACAGCAAGGGCAACCATCACACTGAATGGCACACTATATTCAGAGGACTTTTCTTCATCGCGGACTTCAACAAGAACTTTTCCGGGACGACCGTGGTGCTGCCGGATTTTGCTGAAAAGAATTTTGGATTCCTTGGCAAGATTTTCCAGTCATGGAACCTTACGAGGAGCGGCAAGCTGATAAAGCTCGAGGATCCTGAATTTGAAAAGCTGTTCGTGGTCTACGGGGACGACCAGATAACGGCGAGATACATACTGACCCCGGGACTGATGCAGAGGCTTGTGGAATTCCGGTCGCAGCTCAGCAGCACCGTCTATCTTTCGTTCAGGAATTCGAAGGTATATGTCGCCATCTCCGTCGGAAAAGATCTTTTCGAGCCCGGCATCATGTCTTCCAACGACAGCTTCGACCTGATCCGCGAATACTTTGAAAACCTCGCACTGGCCGGCAGGATCATCGAAGAACTGAACCTGAACACCCGGATCTGGAAGTAAGCAAGTATGTTGGGCTTTAGCCCGACACCCCCCCATCTCTCGTTTCTTCAATCAACTGTCGGGCTGAAGCCCAACATACTTCTATTGAATCTTCAACCAAGGCCAATCTTCAGGATTTTTAACCAACCCTCCCTTAACGGGATTATTTATAATGTACTTTTTTATGGATTCCACCTTTTCCGGAGTCCTGCACCAATGATCAAAACTTTCCTGCGACCAAAAAGGATTTCCCCTCCTGCCTAAAACAAGATTGGCTTTGCACGCAGTTGAGCCTTTCAATCTTCTAACCATCCTATCAAAACTTATCGTTGCATTTCTTCCGGAGCATAGGCAATGAACATGATTTGGCATAACGACAATTGCTGGAAAAATCCAGCCATGCTCCTTTTCCATCCGCAAAAATGCTTCGTAGATTATTTTGGCAACTTCTGGTTTTTCCAGGTAGTTGGCTTTATTATTAGAATTATCAAGGATTTTCTCTATCTTCTGGAATTCATATCTCTGGAATTGAAGGAGTCTTTCAGGATCATCCTTAGGAATGGAGGCTAATCTTTCCTTTAAACTTTGGATAACATGTTTGGGAATGGTGCCGTATAGCCTGAAAGTTACAAAATAGGTCCTGTTGCAAACTCTCCAATGCGGAAGTTTTCTCCTGTAGAAGGAAACCGTCTCTGGCATGTCCATATAAGTATGTTGGGCTTCAGCCCGACATCCCCCCATCTCTCGTTTCTTCAATCAACTGCCGGGCTGAAGCCCGGCATACTTATCTGTACTCCTCCCACTCGGGCTCGTTTTCGAAGATCCATTTGTAATAATCCCTGCCCTGCAGTTTAGCCGCAGCCGCCTCGTCGGCAATAACCACGCATTTCTGATGGAGCTGGAGTGCCGTGGCGGAAACCATCGAGGTGACAGGACCTTCCACCGACTTGGCAAGGATGTCGGCCTTCGAGCTGCCAAGAACCAGCGTGACTATCCTTTTCGCCTCCAGTATGGTTCCGACGCCCATGGTCATGGCGCGCTTGGGCATGTCTTCCGGCCTGTCGAAGAGAGGGGAATTTTGGGCGATTGTCGTGGGCGTAAGAGCCTTCACGCGCGTCCTGGAGAACAGCGCCGAAAGCGGCTCATTGAAACCGATATGCCCGGACTTTCCTATCCCCAGGAGCTGGAAATCTATTCCACCGCACTCCTTGATCTTCTTCTCGTATTTCTCGCATTCCCTGTCTAGATCCTTCGCTGTCCCGGAAGGCAGATGCGTGTTCCTCATGTCAATGTTTATCTTCCTGAAGAGATGCTCGTTCATGTAGTGCCGGTATGAGTTTTTATGCTCCGCCTTAAGTCCGACATATTCGTCCAGGTTGAATGTCCTGCACAGCGAGAAATCAAGCTTGTCCTTCCTGTGCATCTCCGCGAGCCTCGCATAGAGCGGCTCCATGGTGTTTCCAGTGGCGAGACCGAGGACAAGGGAAGGTTTTTCCCTGACGGATCTGGCGATGAGACTGGCGACAAGCTCCGTCGCCTTTTCCGCGTCCGGACGTATGATGACTTCCATAGATAAATTCTCCTCTTTAAACGGATAATTTTATAACTGAATCGTTTTTTTCCCAGCAAGATATTTGTTTTTGAACAGATTTTGTTGGAAATTGGAGCCTGGGGATTACGCAGTTTTATATATAAGGAACTTTGATATGGACTGCGCCATGGGATATATTGTCAGGCAAAACAAGGGGGGAATTACCATGGGAAAGATTTCATTCGTAAAAGCTTTTCTTCCTCTTCTTCTTCTATTCTCCGTCCTAGCAATCGAAAAGGGAATCGCTGCCGACGTCCCGCTGTTGAAGAAACTAGAGAAGGTGGAGGGGTTCCCGATACCCGCGGCGCAGATAGTCAAGCTTCCTGAAAAGGCGACCAGCAACGGTACCGAACTGATGATGAGCCTGAAGGTGGACTATGCCGCCGCCCCCCAGGCAAAGGGGGAAGGGTCTCCGGTCCATATCGCAGTTTCGATATACCCGAGCAAGGGAGGCAAGATCTTCACCGACGGCGAAGGAGAGCTCTTCCTGATAGACAAGGACGGAAAAGTAGCCGCCAGGGAGAAGGCGCCTCTGGTGAAGCTGTGCCCTACCTGAGGCGGCAGAGGCGGGTACTTCGGTGAAGTGCCCAGCGGAGACTACCTCCTGGTTGTCATGGCGCATATCGGCGGCAAACCTCTGATTGGTGAAATAGTCGATGTCCAGGTGCCCCCTCCCCTCAAGGAACGCCTCAAGACCATCAAGGATCTGCCATTGACCCAGCAGGAAATCGAAAACCTGGCGTCGGAAGGTGATTTCGGAGGCAAAAAGCTCCAGTTCTCATGCAACCTGTCCACCCCTTTCATAATTGATGCGGGCAAATCAAAGACCAAGAACAATTCTTTTCTGATGACCTCCCTTATGGAGGCCGACGGCAAAACATTGAAGCAGTGCCAGCCTGAAAAAGGAACCAAGCTGAATGTGTTCATCTATGACATGGCTGGCAAGGCGGTGATGAAGAAGAAGGACAAATGGGAGGCGAACATGCCTCAGATACAATGCGACATCCCTAACGGCTGCTACCTGGTCGTGGCCTGGACCGAACTTAAAAATCAGAAACTCGGCAAGTTCTTCTACGCCAGCCTGGACAAGCGTTATTGATTTGCTGATGTATATTTATATATGGCTTGTGAATTTCTAATACAGAATTCCATCATATTCGACGGTTCCGGTGAAGATTCATTCAAAGGCGACGTCGCGGTAAAGAATGGGAAAATATCCGCAGTCGGCAAGGATCTTCCGTCAACCGGATTCAGGACGGTCGATGCAAAAGGACTCGTCCTTTCCCCTGGCTTTATTGATGCACATGGCCACTCCGATGTCTCCCTTCTGTCCGAACCCGGCTCGATCAGCAAGATATCCCAGGGGATAACCACTGAGATCTGCGGAAACTGCGGCCTGTCTGTCTTTCCCATAACGGATCTGAACCGCGAACATCTGCAGAATCTCTACAATCATTACGATGTGAAAATCAATTGGTCTTCCGTATTGGACTATGCGGAGAAGCTGGACAAGGCACGTCCGTCCATCAACATTTCCTCCCTCTGCGGCCACAACACCCTCCGCGCCGCCGTGATGGGTTATGACGAGGCCGTTGCAACGAAGAAGCAAATAACTGAGATGCGAAGACTTCTCCGCAGTTCCCTTGGAGACGGAGCCGCCGGATTCTCCACCGGATTCCTATATGTTCCAGGGAAATTCGCAGAGACGCGCGAAATCGTCTCTCTTCTGACCACCCTTTCACGGACCTCCAAGCCCTATACGACCCATCTGCGGAGCGAAGGGGATTATCTTCTGGAAGCCATAGATGAAACCATGTCCGCATCGGCCGAGGCCGGAAACAAAAGAATCCACATAAGCCATCTCAAGACTGCCGGCAAGGCAAACTGGGGCAAGATTGACGATGTCATCCTGCGGATTTCGCGGGCCGGCCGGCGAACCGGTCTTAATATCACCGCCGACAGATATCCGTATACCGAATCCATGACCCAGCTCAGTTCATATATGCCGTCTCCATATGACAAGATGGACGACATCAAGCTCAACAGGCTCCTCAAGGACGACCGGAACTTCGAAAAATTCGTATCCGATCTCAAATCACTTCCTGCGGAAAGATGGAGGACTCTCCGTCTTGTCAGCAGTTCTGCGAAGTTCGCAAAACCGGGATTTGGCAGGACGTTTGCGGATTTCGCAAAGGAGGCAAAGTCTGATCCTGCGGTATTGTGCGCCAAGGTGCTCCGCGAAGACACGGCCGGAGCCACGGCTGCATCGGCAGGGATGTCCGAAGACAACATGAAGAGGATAATCGCACAGGATTTCACAGCCTGCGGCTCGGACGAAACCGCCAGGCCCCTGGACTATTCCCTCGGCAGAAGCCATCCGCGGGGTTTCGGATCAATGCCAAGATTCATAAACTATCTCAGGCCGTCCATTCCGCTGGAAAAGATAATCATGAAAATCACTTCTTTCCCGGCTGAAATATTCAATCTTAAAGGAAGAGGCCTAATCTCCGGAGGTTATGCAGCGGATCTTGTCCTCTGGAATCCCGACACCCTCGCCGACACTGCGGACTTCGCAGAGCCGCACAGGCTCGCGAAGGGGATCTCCAAGGTGTGGGTGAACGGTACGCTGAGCTATGAGGATGGGGAAATGACCGGAAAACGCAGTGGGAAATATTTAAAGTAGCACGGACATTCCTGTCCGTGAATGAATCTCGGGCTGGAAAGCCCGAGTTACTTCCTCAGCACTTCCACGACCCTGAAACAGGAGAACTTCCATTTGCCGTCAATCTTCTTGAGCCTGCACTGTATCTCGCGTGTCTCTTCTGCGACCCTCGCGGAATCCTTGATCTCCCCATGGAACCTGACAGTGGTCTCGACAACTGCAACATCGTCCTTGATGTCTGGAATAATGTCATAGAAGTCCAAGCTTATCCTTGAAAACTGGGCTCTGCCTTTCGCGGCATTGCTGGTGATCTGCTCAGGCGTATATTCGCCCGACATGGCATTCTGGGAAAACTCGAATGAACAGCTGTCAGCAAAGAGCGCGGCAAGCGCGTTGGTCTTGTACACCATCGCAATTCCCGACTCCCCTTTCTCCTTTGAGACAAGGGACGAGAGGGATTCAAACTGCCTCCTTATCTTCGTCTTATCGCTGGGGAAGAGGAAAAAGACCGCAATGACCACTGCCACTGCGACAAAAATCAACAGCACTAGAATTCTCAACTTCATAGTTTCCTTGTCTTCCGTGTCTGCCTAGGCAGATAAATGTTCTTTGGTTAAATTCCCGTCTGCTTCCTGTTTCACCAGAGAGGTTTTCCGACGATCCTGCCCGCGGAAGCCTGCCCGAATACATGGTTGTCTATGTTCATGTCGCGGTTGTCACCGACAACATATACATTGCCGGCGTCGACTTTGCGAGGTGTGAGGTTCCATTCGCATGGGAATCTGACATACGGCTCACTGAGCTCGCCGCCGTTCACCAGGAGTTTCCCATCCTTGAACTCAACCGTCTCGCCCTCGAACGCCACCACCCGTTTCAGGAACATGATCTTCCTGCCGGCCAGCCGGACCATTACCACATCCCCGCGTTTCGGCTTCTTGAACCAGCAGGAAGGCGTCCAGCAAAAGTTTACCCCGCCATCATGGTATATGGGCTCCATGCTGCTTCCATTGAGACGCATGGGTATGCAGACGTAGCCGAACACCAGGTACGCAAGTATGGCGACCACCACCACCCGTACCAGGTACTTCGGCGTCAGCTTCGGAATAAAGAAGTTCTTTACGTGCCCGTCTTCCATTAGTTTCCTTCTAGTACGCCAGCTCTCTTCCTACTCCGCTCTTCGAGCTACTAAGGACGCGGCCGAGAGCGGCTAAATTTTCAACTGATTTTTTCCTTGATGCTCTCGGCCAGTTTCAATCCGATGCCCGGGATGCGCTCCGCGATCTCCTCGGCTGTCGCCTTTCTCAGGCTCTCCACTGATCCGAACTCGTTCAATATCTGCATCTTCCTGTTTCCGCCGATACCTTCAACCTCGTCCAGGATAGACTCCTCTATCCGCTTCTCGCGGAGTTCGCGGTGATACGAGATCGCAAACCTGTGGGCCTCGTCGCGCACCGCCTGAAGGAGCTTCAATGCCGGACGTGTCCTGTCCAGAAATATTGGTTCATCCCTGTCGGGGATGAAGATCTCCTCGTGCTTCTTCGCCAGACCGAGAATCGGGGTCGGCGGATATTTGATGGCGATGAGGGCCGAAAGTGCCGCGTTCAGCTGCCCCTTGCCGCCGTCTATCATTATAAGGTCGGTGTCGAGCCTGCCCTCGGCGAGTTTCCTGGAATAATGCCTCCTGACCACCTCGTCCATCATGGCGAAATCATCGATCTGGTGGACATCCCTTATCCTGAACCTGCGGTAGCTTGAGCGGTCGGGCCTGCCATCACGGAAGCACACCATGCTCGCAACAGCGAACTCGCCGGAAATATTCGATATGTCGAACGCCTCGATTATACCGGGCTTCCGTTCAATTCCGAGAGCAGACTGCAGATCGCGAACAGCCTCCTCTCCCGATTCCGATGGAATTGACGCGAACCGGAAATTGCGTTTCTTCTCCCCGAATATCTCCTCGATGTTCGCGATCATGTCGCGCCATCTCGCAGCTGTCTCGTATTTCTTTTCAGCCGCCGCCTTCTCCATACGGCTGCGAAGTTCGCAGACCACCTGTTCGCAGTCGCCCTCAAGAACCTTCATGAGCATTGCGACACGCTCCATATACCCTTCCCTGGTGACCTTGCCGTTGCACGGCGAACAGCAATCCCTGATCCTGCTGGACATGCAGTGCCTGTAGTCCAGTTCATCTGGTACGTCCGGACGGCAGGTGCGCAGGCCGAAATATCTCGTAAGGAAATCGGCAGTCCCCCTGACATCCCCCTTTGGAAAAGGTCCGAAATAGCGTGCTCCGTCGTTCTTTCTAAGTCTGGCAAGCTTCAATTTCGGGTATTGTTCCTGCGGATCGATCTTCATGAGGAAGTATCTCTTGTCGTCGCGGAGCAGGACATTGTACTTCGGCGCGTATTCCTTGATGAGCCGTGACTCGAGGATGAGCGACTCAGATTCGTTCTTGACGGGCGTCACCTCCCAAGAAGCGATGGTATTTATAAGCGAGCTGAGCTTCGGATCGGCGAATCTGGCGCGGGATCTCTGGAAATACTGGGAGAGTCTCTTGCGCAGGTTGACCGCCTTGCCGACGTAGATGACATCGCCGAAGCGGTCCCGGAAAATATAGACTCCGGGCTTCTGCGGGACATCCCCTGGAATGAAGGAGACTTTCAGATTCATATTTCACCACAGAGACACAAAGACACAAAGTTAAGAATTATATTCATATGAGAATAATATATCCTCTTGGTGTCTCTGCCTGACCGCCATAGATTCAGAGCGACGGCGGATGCCTCTGTGGTTGATTTCTAGAGGTTGTAGAACTCCTTCGGGCCGGAGTAGCAGACTCGTTCCGCGAGTTTCGCGGCGACAGGCTTCGGCATCTGCCCGTAGTCAACCATTTCGCCTATGACGTCGCAGAATATCCTCCTGAACATCTCGAACCTGGAACCGTAGGATAGGAGCTTCCTGGAGTCGGAGACCATTCCTGCGAAATTCGCAAACACGTCGACGCTGCCTATGTATTCGAGCTGGCGCCTCATGCCGACTGGGGTGTCGCAGAGCCACCATGCCGAACCGAGGTTCACATTGGCGCCGAACGCCCTGGAAACAGTGGCGAGAGTGGCCTGATGTCCTGCCTCAAGGCAGTAGAGGGCGACCTTCAGCCTGTTGTCGAAGCGGTTGAGGAATTTTTTCAGGGGTGAAAGTATGTCAAGATGATGGTTTGAAACATCGCCGCCGGAGTCGGGCCCGATACCTTCGAAGAGGGATTTGCGGATGTCGCGGACCGCGCCGATGTGCATCTGGAACACCCATCCTTTTTCAGAGTCCATCTCAGCCATCTCGCCGAGGATGTAGCTCATGAAGATACCGCATTCGCCGCAGGTGGGCTGCTTGCCCGACATCGCGATCTTGAACACCCTGTCGGCGTCTGCGACCTTCGCATCACCGGCATAAGGGACCTCAAGGCCGTGGTCGCTGGCCCTGCATCCGTTTTCCGCGAAATAGTGATGGGAGAGCCTGAGGGCGGTAACGAGATCCTTGACCGACTTGATCTTCATATTGAACCGCGCCTCTAGCTTCGCTACATACGGCTTCCAGTTCGGCGAGAAGATGTTCATCGCCTTGTCGGGACGCCAGGTCGGACGGATGATTGTCCTGCCCATAGCCTTGTTCACGGTCTTGTGCTCTTCAAGGAGGTCGACTGGATCGTCGGTCGAGCACATGACCTCCACGCCGATCTCCTTGAGTAGGGCCTGCGGCTTCTTGTTGTTCCTGGAGAGGACTTCCGACGCCTTTTCCCAGATCGCCAGTCCAGTATCCGGACCGAGGACTTCCTTGATCCCGAGATAGCGGCTGAGGTCGAGGTGTATCCATTCATAGACCGGATTTCCGGCGAGTTCCGGAAACACAGACGCCATCTTCATCCATTTCTCCCTGGGAGAGGCGCTGCCGGTGAGATATTTCTCCTCGACCCTCCTTTTCCTGAGGACTTCCCATACATAGTGGTCGGTGGCGGCGAAAAGCTGCCATGGGTTCGGATAGTTGCTGTTATCGGCGATTTCCCTGACGTTTGCGTGGTTGTGCGGATCGATGATTGGAAGATTTTCAACCTGCTTGTAGAGATCGCGGGCGGTCTTGCCCTTTAGAAGATAGTTTTTGTCCAAGAACATGGTTCCTATTCCTTTCATTATGGATTCGGGACTAATATTATAACTTGAAAGCAAATTTTCAAAATATCTGAGCAAATATGGGTATTGAAGCTAAATTATCCGGACAATGGGAATAGAAATCTTAACATCCTCATGGCAGGAACACGAACTGCTAGATTCCGGGAACCGCAGGAAGCTTGAACGCTTCGGCAGCCATGTGCTTGTCAGGAGCGAACCGAAGGCGTGGTGGAAGCCGGCGCTGCCCGAATCCGAATGGAAGAAGGCGGACGCGACGTACGACGATACCGGAAGATGGTTCATCGGCGGACGCGGCCAGCCACGCGAATGGCTGATGAAATACGGGAAGATCAGCTTCCAGGCGCGGCTTACCGACATGTCAAAGCACGTCGGGATCTTCCCGGAACAGTCTCCCCACTGGGACTGGATAATAAGGAAAATAACCGAATCTGGCAGGAAGGACATCAAAGTGCTCAACCTCTTCGGATATACCGGCGCTGCGAC
>CAZDNQ010000098.1:0-11693 GCA_964506605.1 uncultured Victivallis sp.
CAAAGGGAAAATAACAGGGACAATGCAAGTCAATTTAACAGTTGGTGGCTTATGGGTTTAGTACTTGACTTTTGCTCTTAGCCAAGTTTTATTCTCTCATGTCTCATCTTTAATCATAAACTTGAAAGGGAGTTCACATGCGGCTTTCAATGCTTACATCAATCGGATTCTGTGCAAACATTGCCATAGATCAGAAACAGCCTGCCCCCTTTTCTTTTGAGGATCTCTACAATGCGTCTGACAGCGGTACGCTGGTTGACCTTTTACAAAGGAGCATTGACGATAGCGGCAGCATCGCCCTTTGGGCCAAGAATCTAAATGACAAACGTGCAGTAGAGAAGGCACTCAATAATGCAGCGGAGGCCTTGCGCGGAAGAGAACTCCGAAAAGTAGGAATTGGTGACAACCCCTTATGCATGGTCATAGCGATTGTGCTCGAAGCTATCCAGCAGAACTACTCCAAGTAGAGTGTTGAAAGCCATTCAGCTCATCGCCTGCAAGTCATGGCCCTGGATAATGATGTCAGACACATACTGGCCGCAGGAGCGCTCTGCGTCATGGAGAAACCCTTCGAGCCACTGATGCTCATAGAAAGGATAAGGGATGTTCTACCGCCATGATGAAGTTGCTGCGCGACGCAGCGCATACACACATTATGATTGGCAAAATCATATGCATGCCCTCTAAAAAAATGATTATTGCAGAACGGAAGGGGAATATGATAAAAATAAAGTCCGTAAAAAAGAATATTGAGACAGGCAGATTTTCTCAGCTGATAATTTATAGAAAGGAGGAAATTTCAGAAGGCTGAACAGGACATCCATACTGAAGGATTTTGTCAGGGAAAACAATGGCAAATGGGAGCATCAGAAGTGGCTTGAACTCTGTGAAAGGATATCAGCAGACGGCTATGTCCCCATAAATTTCGATCAAATTGGACTTTTGCTCGAACAGGAGAAGACGGAATTCAACAAGTCATGCTGCAACTCATGTCAGTAAAACCAGATAAGTCAACCGAGACAACTCCTATCCCGGTTCTTCATGCGAGCAGGAAGACAATTCCAGTAATATGCCCATGGTGTAATAAACTTTTCAGGATAGCCCGCTGGAATATCAGGGATGGCAGCAAGATCTCGCCGACTCATGGAATTTGCCCTGATTGCCTGAAGAAAATCAGGAACAATCCCAACTAGATCATTTCCTTCCTGTGATAGGCTGAACTGCAGAGGCTGCAAGCTGTAGCTACTGCGCTATAGCTCTTCATGCTTGCCCTATTGCTTCTTAACGTTTTCACTACACTACAACAACAGCATTTTGAAGGAAACTATTACGATTTCTTGATTATACAAAGATTGCGTGATATTATTTTATAGATAAATTCTGAAGGCGTTGGTTGCTGACTTGAATCTCTGTTTAATGCATGCAGGGAAGATATTTTTGTCTTAATATAAAATCAAGACGGAAAGGCCAGACATGTGGGACATCAATGCTGTTGTAGAGAAAATAAGAACTGCCTTGAAGGAACGAGGCCTCGATCCAAGCGCTGTCAATCTTCAATGTATATATCATAAAAGCGTTCTCCAGGAATTGGCCAAGCTATACCAGGAAAAGCACGAAATTATTGATCTTCTTGGAATGGGAGGCAGCGGGGTTGTCATAAAATTATTTAACCTCCATCAGAACAACTTCACGTATGACAAGTGCATAAAATATCCTCATTCTCTCGCTGGAACATCTAATCTTTTCTCATTGGCCAATGTTCTCAACAACGAATCTACAATGCTTAAGCTTCTGCACCACCAGAACATTCTCCCCATTGAAGATATTGGTAAATTCGACCTGACGTCCTATCAGGATATTGATGCAAGAGACAAGATCACTCCATACTACCTGATGCCTTACGTTGAATCCATTGATCTTGACAAGTATGCCGAATCTCCATATGCAAAGAACGAGCTACTGGTCAATCTCCTTTTGCAAGTAGCCACAGCACTCGGGTATTTACATGAAAACAAATATGTCCACTTAGATGTCAAGCCAGGCAATATATTCATAGAAAACTACAAAGGGAACAACCCAAGGGCGTTGCTGGCGGATTTTGGCTTCTGCAAGCAGATGAACATATTATCGGATAAAAGCACACTAGTCATGGGAACTGAGCCGTATATGCACCCCGATCTCCTTGACTTGATGAAGAACAGGACAAAAACAAATCCACTTCGAGTAAGGGACAGGATAAAGAGAAGCGCAATCGAGCACAGATTTGACCGATATTCATTTGGCCTGACCATTGTTAATACATTCATAAGTTTTCTAAACTGTAAGGACGAAAACGACAATCCCAACACCATGGATTCTGGAATATATCGGGGGCTTATGTTTATAGCCATGAGGTGTTCCGATGGAAAAACACAAGCATTCCTTTCCGATTCCAACCAGCAGAAAATGTTGTCCGCGTCATTATTTAATCCAGACATAGCGGCTTTCTTCAAATACAATGAAACTATCGAGCTCGTAAGCAACCTGAAAATGCTTTCAGACCGCTTCAGAGGCATCCATTTTATTCAAGAGATAGACGATTCATCAAAAAGCAATCTTTGCCTTCCTCCAAGAAATCTTGCCCCATTGTCATACAGGATTCGCAGAACCATCGATTCAATGCCGGTCAGGCGCCTCTCCTCTGTTGCGCAACTTGCCTTTTGCTATCACATATATCCAGGAGCGTCACACAACAGGAAAGAGCATGTTATAGGAGTATACCAGACTGTTTCCCGACTTTTGCGATATCTTCTTCTTGATTTCAAAAATCCGATCTGCGCTCTTTTGTTGTCTGAACGGCACCAGCGTATAGCGTTGTTGGCCTCTTTATTTCATGATATAGCCCATGTCCCGCTCATGCATGAATTCGAGGACTCAATACCTGAACTAAAACAGGAACTGTATTTGGCGGAAATATTTGAGCGGAAATGGGGCAGCGACAATTTCCAGAAGGAAATAGATGATATCCTGAGCCTGTGGGATCTTAACAGGATAGATATGCTCCTTGTTCTTTCAAACAAGAAATATTGTACAAAGCCTGAAAATATCTCGCCAGATGAATGGGATATATTATGGCTTAGGCCTGACTATGAGCTGCTTCGCAGTTTATTTGACGGCGCAATTGATGCAGATAAAATTGACTATCTGCAACGCGACGCCCTGCATGCCGGTGTCCAATTCGGGCATGCTGTTGATTGGGAAAGACTGACAAGAAAACTGACAGCTGCATTATTCCTAGGCACATCTGACAGCAAAAAGATGCAAATACCTGTTTGCAGACTGGCTTCCTGGGGCAAAACACAGACTGCTGCCGAGTCAATTATCAGTGTAAGACATGGCATGCATTCAACAGTATATGCACACAAGACGGTAAGAGCTTCGAGAGCAATGTTAAACTATATCGTTTGGAAATGGCTGACATCACAGGGCATGGAGGATAAAATTCAGTCGCCTTCGGATCTTGTATTTATGTCAGGCGCTCAGCTCTCCTGCAATAAGTCAGAGAGCTTATTTGAGCTCAAGCAGGATTATGAAATATCTGAAAACTATTTTTTGTCAGACAATCTTCCATACCATGAGGCAAGGCTCATCCGCTGGATCGCACACAGAAGCAATTCGCGTGAAGCAAGGGAAATGTCAGAAGCACTTATAACGCGAAATCTATACAGGGAGGTCTCCTGTCTAGGCGAGAATGAGGTATTGAAGTTCCTTAGCGACTCATATCCCAAGGAAAAGAATAAATACAGAAATAAAACTGTATATGACGCTAATGACTGGCTAAAACTGATAGACTATCTTGGCACCCAGCTGCAGAAATATACCGGTTCATTTAAAAGTATAACAAAAATTATTGTCAAAAGCCATGCCGAGTATGAACTCCCTCTTCTGCTTGTTGACGTATCAATCCCCAAAACCATGCGTTCCCAGAAGGAACTGATGATCATGCATGATTCCATAGGGGATAATTTAAGCTGGAAGAGGATTGAGGGAATCAGGGACATGTCTCCTTTGGTTCTGGGCCTTGATGTGAAGCCTTCTCCTGTCTACGAGTCCTTCTCCGCCTCAGACATAACTCCGGTAATTGTTAGAGTATTTTGCCGTTATGATTTATCCGATGCAATACGGGCGAACGTTGAATCATCAAAATACGCTGACTGGCTGAACATATATAGAAGATAATATATGTTGAATCACAATTATCTATATAAACCAGCATATCTGCATCGTCTAATGCAATACTGCTACATGGTTGAAAACAAACTGATAGCTATATATGAAAAGCAGGAGAATAATATTTTACGGTTTGTATCAGCTTTACCCATGGATAATAATGACCTGTCAAGGAAAAATGTTCTTGAAACAATATCCTCGCATTTAAGCTCTGCTGATTACGTCAAGAAGCCATGCCATTTATGCGAGTTGGTTCAAAAAGATAATTTTACAATACATTGATTACTCCCATAGCAATGATTGTTGGGAATTAAGATTTCATTCATTGCCTAATTCTAGTCAATAAAACCTCTTACTTTTTCTGCGTAAAAGCCGGACTTTTAATAGAAGAATCTTGCTGTTATTTTTGGGGTGAACTGATTAAAACAGGGAAATTGAACTATTTAAAAGGATGGTCTCTTTTTAAGTATCAGAAAAGAATCATCAATACAGCGAGCCCGATGAACAGTATACCCAGCAGGATCTTTCCGATCACTACGTCTCGTTTTGACCATTTCATCATCGTAAGAATACCGGTTCCCGCATATGCCGCAGCAAATATCACAAGCAGCGGGATAATGAACATAACGTTATATAGAACAAGGTAGAAAATCCATCTCAGCGATGAAGGATCCTGCTTTGTCATCAAGGCCAGTGCAGGGAGATAGACCTGCCCGGTGCAGACACTTTCAAGGAGCGTCACAAGGAATCCAGTAATAACCGCACCTGTGGCAAGATGTTTGAAATGTGTTCCCTCCCTTATAACCTTATGTATTCTTTTTTTCATGGATTCCGGAAGCTGGAGCAGGATATCGCCAGCCTCTCCAGTCCTTCTGTATAGCCATGCATCACGAAATGAGAGAATGGCAAATACCAGCAGCAATGCAAACATTCCCCTGTTGAGAGCGACCTGCATTATTTCATATCCTGAAAACAGTTTGATAAAACGCAATATTCCGAGTCCCAGAAGAAAATACGTCAAAAAGCATGACAGGCAGTAGAGCGAGCCGAAAAGCAAAAGCTTCCTACCCTTTATCCCGGAGACAGCAAGGACACTCATGAAGAAAACGAGAGTTGAGAATACGCAAGGATTTATACCGTCGATAAGTCCGGCTGCTATGAGAGCGCCCATGGTGATATTTTCAGCGTGCTTCCTAAGTATTTCGTCTTTTTCATTGGAAGATTTGCTGCTGAATGAATCATCAGGCTTTTCATTCATTCTGATTGAATCGCCGATCTGCTTCAGGAGTCCGTCATCTATATTTTTATATCCGTTGAAAGCATGCTTCCCGTTGACGATCATGCATACCGTCTCGTTTCCCTGTATGTTGAGCCTGTCTCGGGAGAACGCGAACCTGAGGAAACTGTCCATGATTGCGGTGTCGTACTTCTCAATTTTGAATTTCCCTTTGAAGCTCTCCTCGATCTTGGGAATTATGAACGTGCCGATCATCCGGCAGTCGGCACAGCCAGCCTGGTGGAAATATTCAATCACAGTAATTTCTTGTGTTTTTCCAGAGAGGGCTTTTTCGTCTTTATTGATGGCAGGAGCCGCAGGAGCTGGTTCAGGAGCAGTCCCCGCGATACTGGCTGAGACAATTATCTCAAGCGATGGCCAGCCTTCGGGCTTAAGGACTGGAATTTTGATCTTGCATTTCATGTCGCCGGCATTTTTATCAGGCGTAAACTCAAAGATGACACCAAGTCCTTTTTCACTTTTGGAAGAAGTAATTTTTACCTGATAATTACATTCTGACAATGGCTCTCCGAATTCTGTTCCCTTCTCTAAAGGAACAACAAGAAATTCCCTTTTGCAGTAAGTTCCCAGTTCGATCCTTCCTATGTACATCAGATTTGAAGGTTTTATTTCAGCAACCGGTACAGCGGTACCTTTAAAGGTGAACATGGTAAATTTCTGAGCTGGATCGTTAGTTTCCACGAAGAAGTTCTTCGTATACGGCCCTGAAAGCGTTCCCGGCACCAGGGCAACCCTTATCTCAGCGGTTTTCGCTGGAAGGATTTCTTTTTCAGATACCCCTATCTCGACACAGCCGCCACATGTCTTGTTCACGCTTTTTATTTCAAGAGTGCCGTCGCCAGCGTTTTTTATTGTGAATACAGCTTCTTTTTTCTGGTTCGACTGATGCTTGCCGAAGTCGAATGTAGCCTCACCTTGCACACCTATCTTCGGTGCAGCGCAGACAGAGAACAAGAGTATTTGAAACGTGACAAGGGATGTGAAGAACTTCCTTTTCATGTAGAACCTGGTGTTTTCAAATGTTGATCCTCATTGTATTCCTAATATATATTGATATTCCAGATCGGCAATAATGACATCTGCTTACCACGGCAGCCATTACAGGATAATGCATGCCCCCTGTTTTCAATACTGATGATATATATCATGTATTTTGTATTGTATCTGTCACCATACATCGGATGCACAGGATAAATATTTACCGTGTGGCTATAATACAATAGGTACATATTGCTGAAAGCAGACCGCACTGTATTGAAAAGAAAAGCTATAAAATCTTTAACCGGCTCCTTGACAAATCAACCGGTTGCATATCAAATATGAGAATATGAGAATCTGAGAATCTATAATAATTTTCATGATACAACATGCTTGGTTTTATTTCTGAAGGACGGGGGCGGAAATGTCCAACAAACGCAGATTTTTAATAATTGTATCCTCCGTTACCGTTTTCGTCATCCTTTCAATTGCAATCCTGGTCGTCTCCAAGTCTCGTGCCCCCGCATCTTCAAGTTCTACCGTGTCAGATGTTTCAAAAATGAAGATCACCCGTGGTATTAAGATTTCCGCCGCAAAGAAGGAAGTCCCATCTTTTACCCCGGAGGAAATCGCTTCGATGCTTGATGAAGTTCGACAAAAATACAAAATAGATTTCTATGGCAAGTTTTCAGATTTCCATTCCAGCGAGAAATTACCTTCCATAGATATTCCAGCAAACCTTAGGCTCATCGTCGGCCTTGAGAGCGACAGGGGATACCAGAAAAGGCTTGACGCGGTGGCAAAACTCGGTAAAAACCTTTCCTTCGAGGAGCAAAAGGCGCTCCTATGCTTCCTTCACAAGAAAGCCGATGAAGATGACCTTCCTCTGCTTGAGTTTGACGCTGTCAAGAACAACACTGCCTACGCACTTATGAAACAGAGGTGCTTTCCTTATGAACTCGCCCCGCATCTAATCGCAATGTTCTACGACAAGTCATACGACGACGCATGGAGAGGCTACTGTGTCCAGTTCCTCGGACAGTGCTATGGAAGAATCGCCGATCCTGGGCATCAGGCGGTAGTGAGGAAGCTCTTCAGTGACGCAACTCACGACAAACCTTGCATATCCGGAACAGCCCTGATTGTAATGGCAGGGCTTGCAGACCAACCGGGATTCGACAAGACTGAAATCTCGGATTCCGCCTACCGACTCTGCACGGATGAAAAGACAGATCCTGCCGTAAGGATAACTGCGCTACAAGTGTGCGCGAAACTCGGAAAACGCGAAATACTGCCTTTTGCGCGCGAGACAATCAGGAAATCCAACGATGTCCCGCTGAAGATGTCGGCGATTGCCGCGCTTGGGATGCTTGGAGAGAAGTCGGATGCGGAAATCCTACGGACCCTCGCGAGCAGCAGTGATCTACGGCTCAGAACTGCATCGGAAGCAGCTCTGAGAAAACTGGGCATTTAATTTAAGAGAACTAATTTTATTGAAAACAAACATATAAAAACAGGGGTAGAAAATATGCGTAAACACTTTTTCCTCCAGGCATTGTTAATCCCGCTCCTCATGGCAGTTTCAATCATTAACCTCCCCGCCGAGGACATATCAACCGGCTCTCCTGCGGGATTTGTCAGAATTGAGGTTCCTCCAACTTCAGAAAGGCCCCTTTCTCTCAGCCTCTCACCGTTTGAAACCTCTCTCAACTCTATTTTCTCAGGACAACTCACAGGCGCTCCGACGAAGACCGCAGCCGACAAGATAAAAAAATGGGATGCGACAACCCAGTCATATCTGGACTCCTTCAAGGCCGACGGAACGGGCGATCCGGAGAAGAACGGAAAATTCTTCGTCGATGATACAAGCTGGACTCCCTCCTCCCTGGCTCTTTCACCAGGAGAAGGATTCATCATTGTCAACAGCCATTCCTCGACCCAAACAGTATTCCTTTCAGGACACGTCGTCCTCGAATCAACAAAAAATCTCACTCTTCTTCCGGATCTCAACCTCTTTTCCTATCCCTTTACATCCAAGATTTCCCTAAACAACACTAAATTTGCCATCGACGGCGCACACGGCGCACTGACTTCGGAAAATTCAGATCTGCTTTCCGATGATCTCAATAATTCCAGCAACTGGCTCTACTCCAACACGGGACATCTCAACGATGGTCTCTGGTTCGACATGCTTGAACAGCTTTCGAACAGGGAGCTAAAACCCGGCGAGGCCTTCTGGTACAACCGCAAGACCAGCTCATCCTTTGTCTGGAGCGAAACCAGGCCCTATGCAAATCCCTTCGGCAGCGGTCCGCAGATAACTTCTGTTTCCCCGACTGCACAGCAGGATGGAATAACCCTCACAATATCCTGCAGCGGAGCAACAGGCGAAACTCTGGAGATATTCTACAAGGATCTTTCGCAGGATGAATCTCTCGACACTTCATCAGGCTGGAAACTTGCAGCGACCTCCATTGAAACCAATAGTTCCACTTCAATTCACTGGACAGACTACGGGCTTGCACAAGCACAGCCCCCGCTTGATGCAAGAGCTGGCATAGGAAATGTCTTTGGCCGCGTCTATGTCATTTCAAGACAGGATCTCGACAGTGATGGGGATGGAATCAGTGACGCCAGAGAACTTCTCGTCTACGGCACCAACCCACAGATAGCAGACACAGACGGGGACGGAATTATCGACGGCATCGAGCTACTCATAGGAAACAACCCCCTGCTTGCGGATTACAATTTAGACACGGACAACGACGGACTTTCAAACCTTCTCGAATATGTATGCGGAACAAATCCCCTTGTCGCCCCCAATCCCAATGTAAAATCTACGCTCCAGAATGTAACTTCAGGATTCACCGTCAAATATTATCAGGGAACATGGTCAAACCTCCCGGTCTTCGATAATCTCCAGCCAGTATCAACTGACACAATCGCAAGTCCGAGCTTCACCCACGGGACTGGCAACATACTCACAAGCGGCATGTCTGACCACATGGGCGCAGTTTTCACATGCTATTTCGATGTTCCGGTAACCGGTTGGTACAGGTTCTATCTCGCCAGCGATGACGGCTCAAGGCTCATTGTTGATGGAGTCTCCCTGATAGACAACGATGGCAGACATAGTTACCTTGAATATGATGCCGACGCTCACATGAAGGCCGGAGTCCATGCGTTGAGGCTTGAATATTTTAATTATGAAAATGCCGGCGGACTCAGCCTTGAATGGACCGGTCCTGGATTTGCAAGGAAAGCCCTCGACAACCAGAGCGCATGGATTACGACGGACAACAGTCCTGCCCTCGCTGAAACCATCGCCTGGAACAAAAATACAGAACATGGCCTGCTAACAGACATTGAAAAGATAATTTCCAGCACTTCTTCCAATACCGAAGATGCCAGCACTTATAATCCAACCGCCTTCTCCCGCCTTTCCTACACCATTGACACGTCCACTGGAGAAATCTATGATGTCTCGCTCACCGGCAGCAGCGGCAACTACAATTTCATCAGCAGTGCATTCACAAATGCTGCGGCCGCATATGCCGGTATCGGCGGCTCGACATCGTCAACCTCCTTTGTCTATTTCGACAATTTCCAAGTTTCAGGCAGCCAGTCGGACCAGCAGTCCGTAAAATATTCCCTGACGGTCAGCAACGGTACAGGCGGCGGAAGTTTTGCAGAGGGGCAGCTGTGCGCCATAACAGCCGGTTCCGCTCCGGCAAACCAGGAATTCGACTGCTGGACTGGCGACACCGACCATCTCGCATCCGCAACTTCCTTGTCAACCACAGTCACAATGCCAAGCCATGCTGTGAACGTAACCGCGACATACAAGTCTTCCGGAAGCGTTGCAGGAGATCCGATCATCAGCGACGACTTCAACTACACCAATATCTGGTATAACCATTACATGACCGGCAGGACGCCCACATTAACAAACATTTCCAATGCCTCATGGCAGCTTGAAAGCGGTTCCGGCGACTACGAGGCGACAGTCAAAGGCAGCAGCGTCAGTACCAATCCATATATGGGACTTTTCCATAATTATGCGAGTTCAGGCATCTCCATGGCAAGCCAGGGCTCCTATACAAAACCTGACCATATAAGGATATGTGCCGATCTCAAGCTCCAGAATTCCTCGTGCCAGTATGTCCTGCTCGGATTCTATTCCCAGCTCGCAGGTTCAGGCAACAGCAATCCGCTCCTCGACTTCACCGGACTCAAGCTGAATGTCGATGGCAGTCTCACACTCGTTCAGAATGGCTCGACCGGAACTACGATAAACTGGACCGGTGGCACCTTTGATCCTGCGGCATTCAGGACTCTCGCCTATACGGTGAACACTTCTAACGGCTCGATCTCCTGCGTCTCCCTCTCCGGTAGTTCAAGCAACTATACATTTACTTCTTCAGCATTCACAAATTCAGCAACGGTATATGTTGGAATCGGAGGAAGGGCGAATTCAACCAGCTATGTCTTTGTTGATAATCTCACAGTTTCATTTGTCGTTCCGACTCCTGAACCTTCATATGCGCTTGCAGTCAACAATGGAACAGGTGGTGGCAGCTATACATCAGGAACAAGTGTTGCAATAACTGCCAATCCCGCACCCTCGGGCCAAGTTTTCGACAGATGGGCAGGAGATGTCTCCTGCATAACACAGGTATCATCGCCTTCAACCTACATAACCATGCCCAACCATGGTGTTACGCTCAAGGCTCTCTACGTGCCTGCAAGCGGTTCAAACAGGACAGTGATTGCCAGCGACAGCTTTAACTACATGGATCCGTGGTATTCACACAATGTCACGGGCAGGCCTCCCGTAGAAGCAAATCTTGCAGGCTCATCATGGCAGCTCGCAAGCGGAGACGGCGACTATGAAGCCTATATCTCCGGCCCATTCATATCTCCGGAAGCTCCATACATGGCCCGTTTCCATCATCTTGCCACCGCTGGCATCCGCATATCCGGCGGTAATTTTATAAGGCCATCGCTCCTGACCATATCGGCCGATCTCAAATTCCAGAACCTGGCAAATGCATCACAATACCTGCTTCTTGGTTTCTATTCCTCGCTGCCATCATCGAAGAACATGAACCCACTCTTGAACTTCACAGGCCTCAAGCTCACCCAGGACGGGAACATAACTTTGATTGAAAATGGTACAGCAGTCTCAGGAGCCAATAGCGGAAAAACC
>CAZDNQ010000099.1:0-11513 GCA_964506605.1 uncultured Victivallis sp.
CCGGCGGCTTTACTGAAATCACCGATAAATATCTTGATGGTAGAATAAAGAGCATCACCGGGACAGCAGTTGTTGCAAAATATTATACTTACGGTGTCAATGCCGACGGTTCGCAGTGGACAAAGGTCTGCACTGCCGTCTCCAACGGACCGAACTATGTCAAGACGACAGTGGATGCGCTCGGCAGGACTATTTCCGAGGAACGCCCCGGCTACACCGGCACGATCGTCACGAATTATTTTTATGATTCAAAAGGCCTGCTTGTAAAAGTTTCCTCCACTGGAAATCCTGACACGCTTTACGCATATGATGATTTTAACAACCAAATCCGCTCTGCACTCGACCTAAATTCGAACGACCAGATCGATCTTAGTTCCGGCGACCGTGTATCCGAATCCTCCACATCCTTCGTGTCGGATTCCGGAGCCTACTGGGCAGTCATCACGAACAGTGTCTACGGCGACAATGGAGCCGTTACAACGAACATCACAAAGAAACAGCTCACAGGATTACCTTTAGGAACAATTACAAAGACTGTTAGCATCGATATCAATGGCAATGCTACAATCTCCACGACAACTCTCGACCGAAACATTAAGACGGTTGTTCAGAGCGTCAATACTCCTGACTCTGAGATAGATTCCATCTCAACGACAGTAAATGGCTTTCTTGTTTCTCAGATCACGGTCACCAACTTGGCTTATTCTTATTTCTACGATGGAATCGGAAGAATAATTGGAGAAACTGATCCTCGCACAGGAGCATCCGTCACCCACTACAACGCCCTTAACCAGGTGGATTATGTCCAAGACGCAGCAGGAAAACAAACAAGCTTCACCTATGAGCAGGCGACAGGCAGACGGGCGAGTGTTGTTGATTCTCTCGGGAAATCCATCCTTTATACTTATAACTCAAGGGGGTATATCTCCACTGTCAGGGGCGATGCATCATATCCTCTTTCATATTCTTATGATTCTTATGGAAGAGTGACCCAGCTTCAGACTTACAGAGATTCCAACCTGCAGAATCCCGATATCACGACTTGGAATTACCAGGAATCCACAGGGCTTCTCACAAGCAAGACTTATGCCGACAACAAGAGCGTAGCCTACACTTACTCCGCCGACGGCAAGCTGTTCACAAGGACATGGTCAAGGGGCGTTGTCACGACATATGGCTATAACCTCGCAGGGGATTTGACCGGGATTTCATATTCTGATTCCACGCCGACAGTGGGATTCACCTATAATAGATTAGGACAGCAGGTCACGGTCACGGATGCTGTCGGCTCAAGGACGTTCGGGTACAATGGCATCTTCCAGCTGACGAGCGAGGCAATCACAGGAATCTATAATAAGACGATCGGCCGTGGATACGACGCTTTGGGCAGGAGTTCCGGCGTGAATATCGGGACTGAATACGCCGTGGAATATGGATACGATGCGCTTGGAAGGTTCTCCACTGTATCATATGGCGGCGATGTATTTACCTACGGGTATTTGCCTAATTCCAATCTCATTCAGTCCATAACTTATCCCTCGTCAATAACGTCAACAAAGTCATATGAGGCGACCAGAGATTTAATCACCAGCGTTGAAAATAAATACGGCACCGCCACGGTTTCAAAATATGATTATTCCAACGACGATATTGGAAGAAGAACATCAATGGACAAGAGCGGGACAGCCTTTGCACAGGCGGATTCGATAGCGTATGGGTATAATGATCGCTCAGAAGTCACGAGTGCGGTGGCTCAGAACCAGATGACCTACAATTACGGGTTTGCTTTCGACCCGATTGGGAATACAACCACCTCTACAAGTACCGAAACCGGAACATCGATGACGAGGGCATACACCAGCAACAATCTGAACCAATACACGACGATTGATAATCCAACAGCAACTCCGACATATGATTTCGATGGGAATATGCTGAACGATGGAACATGGGCTTTCACATGGAATGGCGAAAACAGAATCATTACCGCCACGCAGGGAACCACAGTTGTCGAATACAAGTATGACTATTTCGGCAGAAGGGTTGAAAGGAAGGTCATGGAAGGTGAAACTGTTACTTCACAGATACGCTATGTCTATGAACAGGGCAGTTTCAACAAGATTGAAGAGTTGAACGTTTTCGATTCCAATGCGATACTGAAGAAATACATCTGGGGATTGGACATCGCTGGCTCTCTGACGAAGACAGGAAGCGTTGGCGCATTGTTGGCGCAGGTTGACGGAACTGATACGGCTTATTCTGTCTGCGATGCCAATGGAAGCGTAAGCGAATACCTTGATGCCTCTGGCAATATCCAAGGGCATTTTGAGTATTCGCCAATCGGTAAGCCAAACATTGAAACAGGAGCCAGGCCGAATGACTTTGCTTTGAGGTTTTCCACTAAGTATGATGATGCCCTGACAGGCGACCTCGACTATGGCTACAGGGACTATGGCTCGAAGCTGGGAAGGTGGAGGAGCAGGGATCTGTTTGAAGAACATTATATCGATAAATCATATTCAGGAGGAGATAACCTTATTAAAGAATTTAAAATGAATATATTAAGTAGCTCTGATAATCAGTATTTGATCAATAAAAACATTAACGGCTTTTTTAATGATAATTTACAGTCTAATATTTACAAACCATTTTATAATTACATAGACACGTATTTTTCAACAGGCATAAACCGGATGGATTCACCTAATATATTATTAACATATAATCGCAACATATTAAAAGAGTTAGCCAACCACAGAAGGAGATTCTTTTTCAATTTGTATATGTTTGTTGACAACAATGCTATTTCTAATTATGATTATTTAGGATATATAGCATGTAATTCTGATTGTACTGGCAGTTGTACAATGGGAGCTGGACACGCCAAGATGATAGGCTCCTGTTCATACAGAAGTGATATGTATGGGAGCCAATGTTGTTCTTGTTTAGCCAGCTGAAGTGGATATTATTTATTAACTTTAAATATTTATAGTGATTATTATGATTTTCGTTCAAAAGCTTGAAGATCTATCTTTGGTCAATAACAATAACATTGACGATTTAGATTGGGATAGTCTTTTAAAACTATATAATACAATTGAATTTAATAATCGAACAGGTGAAATTTTTACCATAATTCTAATATATATGTATAGAAGATATATACATGATAAAAAACAGTATAAAATTGACTGGATTATTAAAAACATAGGGATTCCTGATTATTACTGCAGGGAAAATGATAATTTCGACTTATATTATGCTCTTCCAATAGCAAATGCGATTGGTTGCATTCAGATTAGAGGTGGTGATTTCGTGTTATATATGCAACTAGAGCCGGATGAGTTTAAGTTAAAGATATTTAATAAATGTACTGAAGGCAGCAAGCTTTATTTATAAACAATTCAATTCGATGCATTTCCTTATTATTACTCCCGACGTCTATGAGGTTGCATCTGAACATGAGGCTAAATGGTCTAATTCTCCTATGAGATTGACTTGTGCCTTTTTGCAATCCATATAGCGTCGCGAGTAATATAATAATTATTAATGAAACAATGGAGGGCGTATTTGCTTGAATAATAAGATATATCGTTGTGCTGACTTTCGCTTGTTTGACGTTGATTCGGAAAATGCTTTAATTTATTTAAATGACACAGGCAATATTTTCTTTAAACCCAAATATGTTTTGGATATATTACTTTCCTGCCAGCAATATGATTCACTTGAAAATCACGCCTTCAGAATTATTAAGAACTCCTGTGCATCATATAATGAAACAATGAATTTTCTATCGGATTTTGTTGATGAGGGCTTATTAAGTAATTACCACTTAAACTGCCTAAAAAATTGTTTTTCATGTTCACATGATCAAATTTCATCAATCTCAATAATCACTTGCGACAGGAAGGATTCATTAAAACAATGTCTCGAAGGCTTTATAATAAATAATGTTGATATAGGATGCAATCTTAGCTACTATGTATTTGATGATTCACAATTTCCGATTAATTCAACTTATAACTGTCAATCCTTACTCGCGTTAAGAAATTTGTATAACGTGAATATTTTCTATGCAGATCGCGAGATTAAGCAAAGCTTCTTGAATAATCTTGTTAAAAAAGGCATCCCGGAACATGTGCTCAATTTTGCATTTATTCCAACCGTCAATATTTCTACAACAATTGGTGCAAACAGGAATTATTCATTGCTTGCCTGTAACGGTTCAATGACGTTCAATGTTGATGATGATATATTTTGCAATATTGAACCTCTCCACGATAAAAGTGACATATCAATGACATCGAATTTTGATCCAACATCATTCTGGTTTTATGAGTCTAGGGAAAATTCGCTTTCTCCTGCTTCTAATAAATATGATATTAATATTGCTCAACAGCATAATATGGTACTAGGGAAATATTTACAAGAATCATTTTTTATAGCGTTGGGAAAGGAGTCGGAGCCTACAATTGACTCGCTTTCATATAAATTCATCAAAGATTTCAAAGATAATAAAGGGAAAATTATATGCTCTGCAATGGGAGTTAAAGGTGATTCGGGAATGCTTTCTACGCGATATTACTTGTATTTAAAAGGTGAAAGCCGAGAGAGATTAATCAAAAACTCGACGAGTTATGAAACGTTTTCCCTTACTAGAGAAATTAAACGCGGTGTAACAAAAACATGTATTATAGAAGGTTCTTTTGCAATGGGAGGCGCTATAGGTTTAGATAACCGCGAGCTACTGCCACCATTTTTTCCGGTATTGAGACACGAGGATGGCGTTTTTATGAATACTTTAAAGACTATTCAACCTTATGGATATATTGCTCACATCCCATGGGTAATAAAGCATGATCCGCCTCAAATAAGAAATACAACGAAATCAGATGCTTTGCGTGCAGGCATAACTTTCCGAGTATCGGATATCGTAATAAATTGCATAAAAACCTTTCAATGCCCAATATATATGTCATCGCCGTCGTTGAGAATTAGATATTTAGGTGAGTACTTGAAGTCTTTGGCTCAGTTAAATCAATCTGATTTTCTCGAATTTATTTATTTGATACAAGCAGATGACATGGCACATTCAATTCATTATTTAGACGATTCATTAAACGAATATAGGAATGCCCCGGAATATTGGATAACCGATGTTTGCATGCATATAAATGCAATGACAAAATCTATTCAGAAAAAAAATATAGCTGTACCGTCAGATTTGCCAGACCACCTTGATGATGACAACAAGTTGATTTTGCTCAAGAAATTATTATTTAGCTATGGTGAACTCCTTGAATGGTGGGTGGATATACTTAAGACTAGTAATGAACTTATTAACTTAGGCATCATGCCAAATAAAAAAATCAATAGTATGCATTGTCCTCCCTAACCCGATGGATTGCTCCTCAAGCCTCCTCCCGTACGTTCGACAACCAGAGTTCAACGAACTTGGAGATCTGAAAGCCCTGCGACCTTTATCATCCGGAAGGCTCATGCTCGACTCGGTCAACCTTCATTATTTTAAGGTAGTGCAAGTAATCTATTTTAATCTCTTTGACTTGCCATACGGCGCTTTCTGTGATACTCATAAGTTAATCGGAGGCGGAGACAACCCCGGCTTGTTACTGACAGATGAAAATCGCAGATGAAAAACATTACCTGCTTGCCGTTTCACTTGAACGCGACAGGATCGGCTCGTTCGAGCAGTATCCGTATTCACTGCCCGTCTTCAGGTATCTTGACACACTCCAGCTTCATCCTGCTGTGACCTTCTTCATAGGTGAAAACGGCACTGGGAAGTCAACGCTTCTTGAGAGTATGGCAATAGCTGCCGGTTTCAACGCGGAAGGCGGCTCCAGGAACATGAGGTTCTCCACCAGGGAGTCTCACTCGCCACTTCATGATTTCCTTTCCCTTCGCAGGAGCCTAAAGCGGCCCCGTGACGGCTATTTCCTTAGGGCTGAGAGCTTCTTCAACGTGGCAACGGAGATTGAGCACCTTGATGCCGTACCTGCGCTGGCACCGCCCATAATCAATTCCTATGGGAGCAGATCTCTCCATGAGCAATCGCATGGAGAATCCTTCCTGAAGCTCGTTATGGAAAGGTTCAGTGGACATGGTCTGTACATCCTAGATGAGCCCGAGGCGGCGTTGTCGCCGACTCGACAACTCTCCCTATTGGTCAGGATGCACGAACTAGTGAAACAGGATTCTCAGTTCATCGTGGCAACGCATTCGCCAATCATAATGGCATATCCTGAAGCTACGATATACCAGCTATCTGAAGATGGGATCCGGTCTGTGAAGTATACGGAGACTGAACATTATGCCGTCACCAGAAGATTCTTGAATATGCATGAACGCATGCTCAAGGAACTACTGGAACAATGATTATGACGGAAAACCGGCGGAAGTCATTCCCATCTCCAGGTGTGGCAAAATAATTCCGCCTTACATGCGGAGTACGTCGCCATTTTAACATCTGGTTGAGTAGGTAGTATACATAATGTTCAGCATGGGCGTGTAATACTTCGCTCCGAGCTCTGTCATAGACTGTAAATCCAGCAAAAACTTTTAGGATAAAATCTTAATCGGAGCAGTTTTACCTTTAAAATAATTTATCGCAGATTCTTGATGCTGTGTTTTAACTGGTATTTTCCCCAGCTCATCAATAACTTCATCAATATCCTTAAAGAAAATTTCGATTCCGTTAGGCATATGCCCAGAGAAACTATCAATACATTGAATATAGTTCATTTTTCCAGAACTTATCAAGGAGGAAATATATTTTTGCACTGGATCAAAATTCCCATGGAGTTGGCCCCAGCGGAAAAGAATATCGATTGGGCAGATATCCTCTATAAAAATGTCCCTGTTTTGAGTTATCGAGGAAATATGGCTAACCCATTCCTGCCTAAGAAAATCTAATTCCAGGACAAGAGCGTTCGGATTTTTGGGCATATCATACTTTCCAGAAATATACATGTTGTTCTTACTAAGAACTTCTGTCATAAATGAGGATGAAAAGCTTAAACTAATTTCATTTTTTACAATAAAATCGCCAATGTTTTTTCTGGCAATGCTGTCTCTGTTGCCTTCATAGATAACCGCCATTAGCCCAGTTGCACTTCTAACATAATCCCAATCCTTATGCTTTAAGCAAAACTTAATTAGGCAGTCAGCTAGGTCTTTTTCATCTGTTATATTATAACTTTTATGCATAATTGATTCTTTTGCAAAGCCTATCCAAGCATTTAAATCAGAGTGATCCTTTCTATCAAGAAGAATTTGCTCTCGAATTTCAGGCTTTATAAGAAATTCATTAAGTTCCATCTCGGAGAAGGCAGCACTTGTCACCCCTCCATACAGGAGCTTTCTAAGTGTGTTTTTGTAAGAGACTCGACTTGTGAGATCATATTCTCTAGGTCGATGTTCTTTTGATTCATGGATAAAAAGAAAATCCAACAAATTCCTTGCTTCTTCCGCCCTTCTTTCAGGAAGCTTTGCTATAAGAATATCCTTGAATCCTTTCTTTCCCTCATCTATTTTCTTTACATAGTAATCCATATGGTCCAACATTAGCGTGTTTTCATCAAATACAAACTCTCCTAAGACAACATCGGGACGTTGTCTCAGCGTAGCAGCAATATCTGGGAATTTCATTTCCAAAGTTTCCCATACTACAATATCCGCAAAGCAGACTTCGTTTTTCATTAGGCGACTACGAGTAAGAACTCTTGAAGCAAGACGTCTGATATCTCTTGGTGTATCTATTACTCTTATCAAGGATGTTTCTGACAGAACGAAATCCAAAAGGCTATTTTCAACTTCTGACAAGCCTAAGTCATTCTTTTGGATTACATTATCAAGGAGCTCTTTCAGCATACTACGCTTGTTATGCCAATTCAGCCTTGGCAATTGAAACTCTCTCTGGATAATTTTTTCAAGATATTTTCTACCGTCATAGACACCATCAAATGACAATGCCTGAACAACTGGCTGCTCTTCATATGCCAACAAATATGTTACACCGTCAAAATCAGCAACAGATTTAATCAATTGCATAATAATTCTTACTTCTTCTGGAGGTAGGCGATCTATATCGTCAATGATTACCGTTATTGACTTCCCGCAATCCTTTATAGCTTTGCAGGCATCGACTTTTAAACCGCTGATCATCTCAGGATTGACTCTTTTCCCAAGTAAGTGTTTAAACAGGAGATACAATGAGTTGCCAACATCAGAAGCTGTTTTTATGGAAGATGCAACAATGCCCGGCTCTAGACATAGTGATGTGCATGCAACTGCGAATGGGCCTATCGCCATAGTATATTTCACAAGAGGATCAAGCTTCTTCCCAATCAAGGTGTTATTCTTTTTTAGGCATAAGGCAAACTGACTCAGGAAACATGCAATTATCTCTTCTCTGTTGCTGACAATCCAGGGATTAAAGTCAAATATGATCTGATTGCTCTCCTTGGACAATTCCTGCCTTATAAAATTAAGAACAGATGTTTTCCCATATCCCCAAGGTGAATTTATGGCAATGACCTGGCTTGCAGAACCCGGAGGTATCTTTAAAAAATAGACAATATTATCTACAAATTTAGTTCTTTCGAATTTATCTTGGCTGAGCATGTTTACGCAAGGCTCATCCATGCTCATTATCACACGAAATTCGTTGTCGTTCATAATTACCCGTTTTAATGGAAAATTATCTTAACCATGCATTTAACTGCATAGCTTACCAAATACTTTTCCAGTTATTTCCTTCCCATTAAATCCCAAGTCAAGCCTAGATATGTTTATTCCTTCATATTTTATGCAGTAGGCCGTAACTGATTTTGGGTGTCTATGCCTTTTAAAGTCAGAGAAAACAATACCAGCATATCCTATTGATACTATTATTTTCCTTTCTTTTATCTCATCGGGAACCCTTTTTGAATTATTTAAAACATTTATCACAAAATTTGGAAAGCCTTCAGCGTCTGACATCTCTTCACTATCAAGAAGGGCGGCTTGTTTTTCAGTAGCTGTTGATTTTACAGAAACCAGCACAATATGAATACAAGGACCTAAATCCTTTATTGCATAGATATCAGCAGGAGTCCGACTGCCAGGAGATCTTTCAGCATAATATTCTTGCAACCCTAATCTGTATTCAATACATTCTTCACCGCTTCCTCCAATTTCATTGCTCATATCCTCGGCAATCTTTTCGAAAGCAACCTTTCCTTTTCTCCAAGTATGATAAACTTCTGTTACAAGGTTTGAGAACCATACATTCATTGTTGTCATTCCTTTTAATTTGATTAACTATTAATATACTGTAGATATAATATATGAGCAAGAAACATTAAAACCCTGAACCTTAGAAAGAAGTGTCATAAACGCGACATAAATTCGCTTGAAATCGTTCAATATCGGATTATATTGTAATTGTTCATTAAGGGCTTATGGCTTTGAATATCATTGACTTGTAGCATTTTACAAGAAGCGGGGTAGCGTTTCCCTCCCTCTCCGCCACTGTCCAAGGACAGTTTTCCTGGCGATTCTCAACATCGTTTGAATCGCACTTCCACTGACAAGACAAGAGGGATGAGAATACGCCATAGGCGTACATGCCCTTGGGTTCGAGAGCGCAGCGATAAACCATGCGCCAGCATGGTAGTGACGAATAAAACGAGGAGCGTTAATCACTCCCTCTCCGCCAGTTCCTTCCACGCTAAAAGCCTCCTACTGGAAATCCGACTGGCAGGGGAACATCATGGCGTTGGCGAATTCCGTCTGGAATTCCGGATCGAGGGAGACCTCGACATATTTCACCTTGGAGGCGATGTTCTCGGCGTATCTCAGCCGTTCGCGCGAGAAGAGCACGGCCTTCGCGCCTTCAAGCGAGGAATTGCCTACGAACCTGATCTTCGAATCCGCAAGGTTCGGGATCAGCCCGATCCTCTTCGCGTGCGACCTTCTTATGAAATACCCGAATCCTCCCGCCACGAGGACGGAGTCGAGTTCGGATTCGCTCACGCCAGCTTTCTTGAGGAGGATGTTTATCGCGGCGCGTATGGCTCCGCTGGCGAGCTGGAGTTCGCGGATGTCCTTCTGCCTCAGGAATATCTTCTTCCTGCTTTCCAGCGGTGTCAGGAGGAAGTCATAGGTGCTGCCGTCTTTTGAAGGAGAGAGGCGTTTTTTCAGCTTGTCGGCTGTGCCGGCGGGGCACTCCTCCGGAGAGACGATCCTTCCGCTTTCATCGAGAAGCCCGCATCTGAGCATTTCCGCGGCCGTATCGATGAGCGCGCTGCCGCAGATGCCCTTGGGTTCGACGTTGCGTATGACGTTTATCAGGACATCTCCGTCCTGTATGAGGACTTTTTCGATCGCTCCTGCGGCGGCCCGCATTCCAGCTTCAATCCTGGCGCCTTCAAATGCAGGACCGGCGGCGGCGGATGCCGCATAGAGCTGCCCCTTGTAGAGGAGCACTATCTCTCCGTTCGTCCCCACGTCGACAAAGACTGTAGGATTTGTTCTTTCGTTCAGTCGGCTCGCGACAATTCCCGAGACGATGTCACCGCCGACAAAGCCCCCAATGACCGGGAAGATGAATATTTCGGCCCCGGGATTGGCATGGATGCCTATTTCAGATGCGGTGAACCGCAGAGATCTGCTGAACGGCGGGATGAACGGTATCTCGCCCAGGGCCTTGACGGGAATTCCAAGCAGGAGGTTCTCCATCACGGTGTTTCCTGCGAGGCTTACGGAATAGATGTTGGTGCTTGATACTCCGAACATTCCGCACAGCTCCTCGATGAGCTTGTTTATGGCGGTCAGGATCTCCTTCTGCAGCGCCTTGAGGTTCTTGTCCGACTGGCCCTGGGCCGATATACGGCTCAGGACATCGTCGCCGAATTTCACCTGCGGATTGAGCATGCCCTTGCAGCCAAGCTGTTTTCCGCTCCTCATATCAAGCAGGGCGGCTACGACGGTGGTCGTGCCTATGTCGACGGCTACTGCGAAATTCGCGTTTTCCGTGTTGCCGTCTTCCAGGGCGATGAGGTTTTTCTCTGAAAAGACGGCGGTGCCGGAAAAATCATTCTTCCTGAGGAAGTCCGGAAGCTGGCGCAGATGACCAAGATCGAAGCGCGCATGCTGGATTACGCTGATCAGGTTTTCAAGGTCCGGGACAGGTTCCTCCAGGGACGGATGTGGCAGACTGAGGTATTTCTTCTTTATAAGCGGGTTTATCTCGTAGATGCTGCTGCTGTCCTCGGCGGTCAGGATGATCAGGCCTTCCTCGGGGATTGACTCGTCGGGTATTTCAACGGATATGTCTCCATGCACGTGGACCCTGCACGCAAGCCTCGATCCTTCGGAAAGCTCCTTTTCCGAGAAGATCTTCCGGCACTGGTCCGAAGGGGGGACGTCTCCGGAAAGAATCTTCACGCGGCATTTTCCGCAGGTGCCCTGTCCGGCGCAGGGATTCTTTATCCTGATATTCGCACGGGTTA
>CAZDNQ010000100.1:0-11507 GCA_964506605.1 uncultured Victivallis sp.
TTTCATCCAGGCCGCGCGATCGCGGGGTGATGCGCTTGATCACGTGCTCTTCGCTTGAAAGGCTGCGTATCTCGAAGACCTTCGAGGAGCCCTTGTCCTCGCCCTGTTCAGACACTCCGACCTTCTTTCCGTCGATATAGATTGTAACCCCGGGCGGATTCACCACCAGGTCGATGCCGCCCCAGTTGGAGTCCAGTGTTTCCGTGAGGTCGGTCGTCTCGCCCGCCATGACTGTCACCTTCTTCTCGATGGGATCATGTCCGGGGAGCTTGAGCTTGACGACATATTCACCGGGCTGGAGGTTCTTCAGCTCCGTCGGCGTATTCTGATATTGCCTGTCATTCACGGTGACCGTGGCGCCTGCGGGAGTCGTCCTGATATTCAGCGTGCCTGGGAGAATATGGAGGTCTACAAGCACGTCTTTCTTGGCATCCCTTGTGACTACGACAGCCTGTTCATGGGGGCTGTGCCCCTTGAGTTCGATCCTTATCTTGTGGTCTCCCTGCTCGATCTTGTCCGCGAACGGAGTCCTGCCGCAAGCCTTGCCGTCGAGGAAGACATTGGCGCCGGAAGGATTGCTCTTCACTTCAAGCGTACCCATGTTGGAGAAAAGGTCTTTTGAGACCAGCTGCGGCCTGGCGTCCTCGACAGTCCATGATATCTCCTGAGGTATATATCCCGGCTTGAGAAGGCGGGCCGAGTGCTTGCCTATGGTCTGGTCATGGACGATGAAAGGCGTCTGCCCGATCTGTTTGCCGTCAATCTCTATGACACATGCGGCCGGCCTGGATTCGATCATGACCGAGGAGGTGATAGGCTCAAGCTCGATTTCAATATTCTTTTTTGCAGACGGGGTTGCAACGATCTTCTGCCAAGAGGACTTGTAGTGCAGCTTCGTGACTTCCATGACATATGTTGCCGGCGGCACCTTGAAGGACTTCGGGGTCACACCCAGTTCCTTGTTGTTTATGATTATCTTCGCCTGGTCAGGGGTGCTTGTGATATTCAGTTCGCAGCGGGTGTCGACCTTCTTCTCCTCGCATCCGGAGAGGAGGAGGAGCCCGAGGGCGAGCACTGACAGGACTATGCCGTATTTCTTCATTTTAAGCCTATCTCTTCTTTTTCTGTTTCAGGAACGAGTCGATCTGCAGTATCTTGTTCCTAGCGAAATCATAACAGGAATCCTCAGGACGGGCCTTAGCCCTGATCCTTATATATACTTCCTTTGCATCCTCATACTTTTGTAGGCGCAGGTTTCTCTCTCCGTCGCTCATCAGGCCTTTTAGCGTCTCATCCAGTATCTTCTTCGCCTCCTGCTCCTGCTGGTATGCCTTGTCATACATCTCCGGCTTGGGCTCGAAGGACTCGAGATTGTCGACCACGAGAGCGTATTTCTGGATTGCGAGCCTGAGGTTCTCGTCCTTCGCCTGGTAGTTCTTGAAGAGCATCTCCGCATTCCTGAACTCCTCTTCGGCCACGGCCTTCATCTCCTCGGCGGTCTGGGATATCGTCGGAATCTGGAGCGTGATCTTCGAGAAGTCCTCGAGGCTCCTCACGGCCTCCTTGAACGATGTGGGCTCGAAAGTGTTCTTTATCCTTACGCTGTTGAGGTTGTTTCCGGAAGCGATGGTGAGGATCTTGACCTCGTCGGTTCCTTCGGAAGGCACGCCCGCCTGCTGTTCGGCGAGGTTCATGAAGTCAGTCTCCTTGAGCTCCTGCTCCAGCTTCTTGAGCGTGTCGTCGTCGATCTTCTTGTCCTTCTTGAACTTGATCTGGCATCTGAGGTCGTCCCTCATTACTGTTATCTTGTTGTCCCTTATGCTCAGCTCATAGCGGAATATATTGTCGGCGGTGGTTATCTGCTTCTCGTAGTTGACCATGAAAGGAATGCCTTCGGTCTTGCCTGCAGCCTTTGGCTTCTTGTTCTTTTCAGCCTCGGACTGTATCTTGTCGAACAGGAGGAAGACGAGCACCATAAGTACCGCCATGCCTATCACAATTATATAGAAGATGATGCTGGCGTGCTTGCGTTTTGAAGCCGTCTTGTCCTCTTTCCTGGCGAATATGTCTATCTTGTTGATGCCTTCGGCGGTCGCCTCCTGTGTCTTCGGCGCTTCTTCTGGCTTGATCTCCGGAGATGAATCCTTTGCAGAGAAGAAATTGAGGAAGGACTTCTTCTCCTCCTTGACCGCATCCGATTTTGCCGCATCTATCGAAGGCTTGGCATCGGGCTGTGCAGGCTTCGGCGGCTCGGATGACGGAGCAGGGGCTGGTGCGGTGACCGGTGCCGGCGCCGGTGCTGGAGGCGGAGCAGGGGGTGTTTCCTTCTTTGAATCGGCGGTGGTGCCGAACAGGAGCACTTCCTTGCCTATTGTTATCCGGTCGCCCTCGTGCAGTTTCGTGTCAGAGCCTATCTTTGCATCGTTAAGCTTGGTGCCGTTGGTGCTGCCCAGGTCCTTGAGGAACCAGTCCCCGTCGCGCAGCTCCAGTTTGGCATGGTAGCGCGAGGAGGCCTCGGAATCAAGCATTATGTCGTTGTCGCTTTCACGGCCGATGCTTACACCCGGAGGAGTCAGCTCGAACGTCGCGCCCTTCTTGTTGCCTTCTATATAGAAAAGCTTCATGTATTGTGCGGCTTGGTTAATTTATATAGATAATACGGTGTCCAGTTCCGCGTATTATGTCCGTAACTATAACATGCTCCCGGAAAAAATCTTCCGTTGAAACTTAAATTCTTGAACCTTTGATTTTTTCACCACATGGATTAAGTTATGTCTTTTCCGGAATGTAAAAAGGCGGTTTTGAAAATCTCAAATACGGAAGTCGCCAGTCGGAAATGTACCTGCGGGTGTAGCATAGTGGTAACTCTATAATACCCAACGATTTGAGTTCAAACTTCATTTTGTTTCATAAATCTTCAAATTAAAGTTGTACTTGACGTTTCTGTTAGAGTATAGTAAAGGTATAGAAATAATGATTTCTACTCTGATAAAGACGTAAAAGGCTATGTTACAAAGCGTTAAGTGAAAATAAAAATTTATGGAAAGGAGTGATTATGATAACTCAAAAAAAAGGCTGTAAGAATTGGTACGTAGTCTTCAAGAAAAACAACAAGCTGATTTGGTACGCCACTCATTCACCAGATGAAGATAAGGCGAAGCAAATGGAGCTTGAATTGAAGGCTGGAATTCTAAACACGAAAGTTGCAGAAGAGGCAAAGAAGTTTATTGAACGGATGACGGGCATTATAGTTCCAGAACGAGGGATGCTGATACAAAGTGCGTGGATATACTATAAGGATGAGTATTGCAAGGGGCAAGCCGAGTCATCCGTTAAGGGTAAGGAACGTGAATGGGATGATTTCATAAAGTGGCTTGAAAGGAGATATCCTGAAAAGAAATTCCTTCACGAAGTCGATTTCAGGATTGCAAAGGAATATGAGAAGATTCTTGAACGACAGGAAATCTCTGGACATACCTTCAATCTGAAAGTTGGACTTCTGAAAAATATCTTTGAGAGATTGCGCCAACAGGCTGAAATGAGGGACAATCCATTTGAGACAATAAAAAGCAAACCAAAAGACAGTATCCCGTATAAAGCCTTTACCGATGCGGAAGTTACCGCAATACTTGGGAAATGTAATCCTTTATGGAAAACTGCATGTATGATCGGATTGCATACTGGATTTGATTTCGCAAACGTGCGACATATGAAATGGAGTGAACTTGTAAAGGTCGATACAGAGAAAGGGAAACGTCTTGTAATTCAGACAGTACGATTGAAGACAAAGCGGAAGTTTGAAGGAAGGAAGTCTCTTTTTGTTCCTGTAAGCAAAGAGCTTGAAAAACATTTACTGTCTCTTTCCAAAACAGGTGCATATATTCTTCCAGACAGATTCAGGACAAGGAATGTCGAAGGTGAATTTGCAGCCATCCTCAAGGAAGCTGAAATAAAAGCAGATGGTCTCAAGCTTGGTTTCCATTGTTGGAGACATACGGCCAATTCTAAACTGCAAGCAAGTGGTGTTGCCGTTGATACACGCCAACAATTAATGGGACACTCTTCAATGGACACAAATTTAATCTACTCGAACAGCATGAAACCTTTATTTGATGCGATTGATGGCTTGGAAAAAGACAAATAAGTCCAAATCGGTTAGGTTCTTAAACATCAAATCCGATAAAATAATGGTGTCGCAGTTAAATTATATATAATTAAATGTTAGATACTTATAAACAATATTACAGGATTTATCAATGTGGTCTGGACAGTAGTATCATATTAATGGTACATTTTTATCATAGATTC
Source organism: uncultured Victivallis sp. (assembly GCA_964506605.1). Taxonomy (GTDB): domain Bacteria; phylum Verrucomicrobiota; class Lentisphaeria; order Victivallales; family GWF2-50-93; genus GWF2-50-93. Next base: position 4,309 of record CAZDNQ010000100.1, read on the forward strand.
AAAAAATAGTATTTTAATTCATTTCTTAATGTGTAAGACAAGAGGGTGTGTGAGTATATGGCTGAGAGATGTAAAATATGTGGAGCGATTACAGATGGCGATATTATCTGCCAACAGAGATCATGCCAGCGCAAACTTCATAATAGAGAGAAGAAAAGAGAAAAGGAAAGAGGTGAATATTTTAGCATTAAAATATCCGAAGGTTGCACTCGTAGATTTTATCTTGGTCACAATACGGAATTTAGAAGGAATACCCATTCACTTGCAAAGGCATTTATGGCTTGTTCTTATCAGAATGGAGACTTCTCGGAACTGGTTAGTAAATTCAAAACATATTGCAATACAATAGCGGAGCATGAGGCTGAAGTATTGATACATTTATTCTTCAGCTTGTTCATTAACCTTGAATTACAAGGACATAAGATACCAGAAGAATTCCATGATGACTTAACAACTCGTCATGTGATGTTGCAAAAATCACATTATGTGGGGAAGTGATTAATAAAGACCGCTCGTCGGTGCCCCTGAATATATAGAATCGGACACGTTTTAATTGCGGCGATTCAGAGCAGTAATATGCTTTGGGTCGCCGTTTTTATTTGAACGAATAGGAATAGGCATTCCAGAGCGCAAAGAAGGAACTCATATCAATGAGTATCTCGAACGCAAATGACGGGACTGTTGTTCAGCAGTCGGAAACCAAGAATCAGCATGCACTTTGGACAAAGGATGAGGTGGCGGATTATTTTCGCGTAACCTGTAGAACCGTGGATAGGATGATCGAAGAAAAGAAGATTCCTTATTTTAAACTTCCAGGAGGAAGAAGTATACGCTTCCGCGCATCGGACATCGAAACGATGGTAAATGGAGGTGTGTCATGAGCAAGCCATCCATCAGAAACACCGTCTGTCCTCGAAATTCTGCACCCATCAGAGATATAAAACGCAACTATCCTAAATATTGCCCGCTTGTGGAATTTGCACTGGGCAGACAAAAAGAAAGAGGAATTGATGAAGTTATCAAGGCTAAGCTGAAAGCCGGAATATCGAAAGATCAGATATTTCTGTTTATCAAGAGAAGTGGTGTGGAGATTTCAGCCCATCGGCTACGCCATAAAATCAGTCTCGCCTATCTCCACATGGTGTACGGAAAGGAGGTGGTTATATGAGTACCATTGAATCAAAACCAGTTCCCAATAGTACCGAACAAAAAAATGATAATCACGATGGGCGGAAAATATCTTCTCCTGAAAATGGCAGAATAGGAGGACGTAAGGTAATAGCTAATCTCACAGATGTCGCAAGAGAATTCAACAGGCATCGAAAATGCAGAGATGGTGCGGGATGGAGATATTATCGTGGTTCATGGTACAAATACGATTCAGGCAGATATGTGGAAATTCCAGATACGGATTTTAAAGCGAAATTGATAAAATTCATTCAAGACAATTATCGTTCCGATATAGAGCGCATATCTGGTGCAATTATCCACGATGTAATTCTGAATCTCAAATCAGATAATATTTGTTTTCTTCCAAGTGACAAACAGGAACCATTTTTCATTTCAGGTATGTATGAGATGGATAACATCTTCAATATGAAGAATGGGCTTGTCAATCGTAATACATTGGAGATAAAACCGCATACACCTAATCTCTTCAGTACATTACAGCTCCCGTATGAATATAGGGAGAATGAAAAATGCCCACATTGGTTGCAATATCTTGGCGAAGTCCAACAAGATTCGCCAGAAAATATTGAATCATTGCAGTTAATGTTCGGTCTATGTCTTGTTCCAGAGACACGATTTAATGTGGCTTTCTATCTCTATGGCGAAGGTGGAACTGGCAAGAGCGTATGTCTTCATATTCTCACTAAGCTAATCGGAGAACATAATGTTTGTGTTGTCCCATTGCATAGACTGTCAGAGAGATTCAGTCTTTATCCACTTACAAATAAACTGCTCAATGTTGTCGGAGAATCTCCACATCAAACAAAATATGGAGAATTGACCGCTGCAGAAAACAGGTTGAAGGAAATTACGGACGGTGCCTTAATTGATGTAGAACGTAAAATGCAAGATGGATATAAGGCGCGTGCCATTGCTCGTTGCGTGTTTGCTACAAACAACCTTCCACTGTTTTCTGATCGTTCAAATGGTCTGTGGGACAGGCTGAGAATAATTCCTTTTAAGACAAGGATTAGAGGGACAAAGATGGAAAACAACAATCTGCGCTTTGAGTTGGAATCGGAATTGCCAGGAATTTTCCTTTGGGCTTTGGATGGTTTAAGAAAGCTTGAAAAGCTCCAGCGGTTTCCCGACACAAGCGAAGGAATCAATATTCGTGAGGAGCAAAGAAGCGTATGCGATCATGAACGGACTTTTCTCACGGAAAACTATGCCTTTGAAATAAGATGTCTGAGTGAAACAAAAATAGTTTATGAGCGCTACAGGGATTGGATGGAAAATAATGGTTATCAAGGTTTAGGAGATGCAAGATTTTCTCAGGCTGTCAAGCGGATATTCCCGAAGGTTTATAAGGATCGAAATTCATTGGATGGAAAAGTTTATTGGATGAATTTGGTCAGGTTGTAAGCATGTCGTATTAATGACAAAAACGCACGCGTTGCACACGATATATTCGCATGTTAGAAAACCTAATTATTAGGTTATCTATATACTAATAACAACGTGTGTTTCGTGTGCAGAAAAGCCGTAAAAATCGTATAAGAATAACTCCGGATAGTATGTAAATAGGGATGGAGGGGGAATGTTCAAGTATGGCCCGAAAGAATGAAGTCAAAGCCCGTTTAATGCGAATGGTTCTGGATAGGGTAGGGGCACACCCTCCCGTTTCGGGTCCTTCCGTGACGGTAGGCGATGAGTGTAGGGCAACGGGTTCGGAACATAAATAAAAAGGGTTGCTGAAGATTTTGGCCAACACAAAAGAAAATGTTACTTTGGGAATTGGGAATATGTTTGCTCAACTTGGTCACTACGCCCTTTTTGTCTCTTGAGAAAAAATGATTTCTCTTTTCATCCATCAAAACTTTTGAAAATAATTTTCGATACTCGTACCGATAGGAGCTTATGCGTTTTTCTATTTGGATATGTAAAAGTTCACGCTTGAAGAGAGTTTTGTCTATGAGAAAAAGTTTTTTTTAAAATAAATGGTTCACAAAAACACTATTGGTAAGAAAGAGGGTTCATAAAGTTGACGGTTCTTGGGCAGGGCAGAGGTACGAAAGCGATTGAGTATGTGGGAACTGAAAAATCGTGCTGGGCGTGAAAATAGTCAAAATAACGCTTGGCCGTACTGCGAACTAACCTAAGGCTGAAAACTTCAAAAAATTAATAAAGGAGATGAAACAATGGCTACTGTAAAATATATAGGTGTCGGCTCAAGGGAGAATACGAAGAGGATTGGCGAGGATTTCAATATCAGGAATGTCGTGGAGAGTTCCTTTGCTGGTGCGGATGTTACGTCAAGGAGTATTGCCAATGAAATGAGAATGTCGGAAGCAATCCAGAAGGCTACAGGACGTCCGCCTCGTGGAATCTATTTTCCGGATGACTGGTTCAAAGTGCGTGAACTTTCCACAGGTTTTGGCGGTGGAAATTATTGGGTTCCTGAGAATGTCGATGGCGCAAACTTCTTCAATGCTCTGGTTCCGTACAGTACCGTTTTGAAAGCCGGTGCTCGTATGGCGGTCTATCGGAATGGCGGTAATCAGAAGATTGTCGGGTTCGATACACCCGCAGTTGTTCAGTGGACGGAGGAGAACGGTTCTCCGAATCCTGTCAATGATCCTTCTTTCAAGGCGATAACCATGACTCCACACATACTTTCATGTGTCATCAAGGTGTCGGGGCAGTTAATGATGCAGTCCGCTCTGGAATTCAATGAGATTGTCAAAAAGGAGCTTGCGAGGGCTATTGCTCTGGAACTTGACAGAGTTGCCATGTGTGGATTAGGCGCAAGCAACGAGCCTCAGGGAATTCTCCACAATAACAGCATTGAAGCGGATACGTTCTCCGATATGTCATATAGCAACCTTGTGGACATGGTAAGTGCGATTGATGATGCTGGAGCGAATATCAATGGGCTTTCGCTGATCACAACTCCGCTTGTGAAGAAATACATGTTGAAGAACTTCCGTAGGGCACCAAGTGGTGATGTGCCTGTGTGGAACAGTATCGAGGATATGGACTTCTTTGCAACAAACAATCTGCCGAACAAAGTTGGGGAAGGACAGAATACCCATTCGGCTATTGTCGGGGATTTCACGAATCTTGTAATCGGAATCTGGAATGGTGTGGATATTTTAGTGAACAAGTTCAGATATTCCGATTCGGGTGCAGCTCTTATAACGGCTCTTGTCTTGGCCGATATAGGAATATTGCATCCAGAGAGCTTCAGGAAAAACACCTCGATAGTTCTGGAATAGCATTTATCCCTTCGAGGGGATTGTCAGGAAGATCACCAATCCGCCCTGGCAGTTCCCTCAAGGGATTTTCATTTAACATAGGAGACTATCTTATGTCTGGAAATATTAGATGGATATTTGAAAGAGAGAAATATATTTCAGTAAATGGCGTTCCCGTCCTCATAGAAACTTACACAGTACCCACACAAAACTTGACTCCTGAAAGTATTCGGGAGTTCAAATCAAAAAGGCAGACTCCCCGACTTGACGGATTCTATTTTCATTGTGTCAGACGCTCGGAAGACAAGGACGGCTTTACAACGATGACCGCCATCTATCGGCAAAACGATGGCAAGCCAATACAAGCGTTCATATAATCCACCCATGTGGAAATTGGAGGTTTTAAAAAATGCGCACAGAATATATGCGAAAAGCAGTTATTGACGAAAATCCTTCCGAATTACCTACATGCTATGGCTTCCCTAATGATTCTCCAAACTCCCATCCCGAATGCAGTAAATGCAAGATAAGGGAGATTTGTTTGACGGCAAAGGAGTTGCCAATGCTTTCAGATGAAGACTATGACGCTATTGTAAATAAGATTGAAACTTGTTCGTCAGAAAAAGATGCGACACCTTTCCATTGTCCACGGTCTTTGGATTTCACCTTTTTTGACGATATGAACAAGGAGAGGAAATATTCACATGATGAAATACTTGATTTGCTCGGATATTTCTTCGGTCTTTCGACAACTGAGTTCTTCTTCATTCAATGTAAATTGTTCTCGCCAGAAATGTCCTTTCAGGATATTGCCAACGCCAGACACACCACAAGACAGAACATCTCCCAACAGTTCAAGAAGATTTTAAGGCGGAGACCGGAATTGTTCTCAATGCTTCGGATAAGGCGTCAGGCAAACACACCGAAGCCGGAAGATGTGGATAGGAAAGCGGTTTAACGTCCCGGGATTTACTGAGGCTGGAGGCCGTCAGCTACATCCACTCGTTGTGAAAATTATTTCTTATCTTTATACGGGTTGAATTCAGGATATAATTTTTCTGCGCATTTCGGACAAATCCCATGGCTGAACTCCGCCTCTGAATGGTCCCGGATATAGGCTTCAATCTTATGCCAGTATCCTTTATCATCCCTTATCTGTTTGCAAGATGCGCAGATAGGCAATAATCCCCTCAGTGTTTTAACCTCAGTCTCCTTCCTCCTCAGCTCATTCTTTATCTCTGTAATATCACGTCCTGTCGAGGCGATGGAATCGACAGCTCCCGAATCGTCCTTCAGGCAGGTAACCACGAGCCATACGTCCAGTATCTTGCCGTCCTTGGTGATGCGTTGAGTTTCTAAGGATTCTGAAATTTCGCCTAATGCTATTCGTTTCAAATACTCCATGGCTTCTGCTTTTTTATCAGGGGGCACGATTTGGGAAATATTCATTTTCAACGCCTCGTCTTCAGTATAGCCATACATTTTTTCAGCTCCTCTGTTCCAAGCTGTAATGTTTCCCTGCAAATCGTGAACAGTAATTGAGTCATTCGAATCTTTGAGAACAACGGCCAGACGGCGAATCACTGCATCTTTTCCAGTTTGCATATTTCACCAGTAAATATTTACGAACGTCTCAGGCTCTGGCAACCGGCGAAGCCAGGTTGCCTGGAGCCGTACTAGTTCTGTACGTTTTTATATTTTTGGCCATCCGAACCGTAACTCTCTTCGAATATTCAATATGTCTTCCATTTCGAAATCCAGTTGTCCAATGCCATCTGGATCAGTTTTTTGACCAGTAATAAATTTTCTGCCACGTACAACTAATCCAGTTAGCTTTGTTCCATCTTTCAATTTGACGTCCACAAAATGAATATCCATCTTCATCTCTTTGCCGAGATGAGAAAGGAGATGTTTAGGAATTTCAATTTTACTCATATTGTGATTCCTTACAGAACGTAAAACGATCTCCTACGGTGTCTTGCCGTTAGGAGAATCTGTATTGTTGGAAGTATTTTTCTTGTCTATTGCAATCTTTATTAATCGCATAAAAAATAATGATTCTTCAAGACGATCTTTTTCAGAATAAAGTTTTGCTTCAAATTTTTCATTATAAATCAGGGCACTCCTGTCGATTTTGTTTGGCAAGTCAATAATTGATGAGATAACTTCGCCTTTCCCGTTATAATCCACTAGATATCTTATTATATATTTTTGAGGAGGACGAGCTGCTATTTCTTCTTCAACTGTTAAGAAATATTGAAGTCTGCCAGGTTTGAAGTTTGCGCCATCACCTAATCCATATATTTTCTCGACTTCCGTCATTTTCATGCCAGGCTTAGGAGAATATTCCGCCTTCAGTTTATAAATTTCAGATTTAACGTTTTCAATATTATCATCAGAGTATGCATTAAAAATGTTTAGTAAAAATAAGAATATAAATATTATTGTCTTCATTTATCTTTCCAACGCTCTAGGCCTAGCCAACCGGCGAAGCCAGGTTGGCTAGGGCCAATAGTTATGGCTGCTTTACTTATAAAATAGTCCAGCAATCGATAAGACACAATATGCACATGTAGCCATAGAAAGATTGAACCAATATTGGATTGGGCTATTGTTCCGATCGTATATGTATTTCCCCCGTACAATTGATGCACCCAACAGGCAAACCCGTTTTGTTCTTACTGATGTGAGTACCTCATAGAATATTGCATAAAGTAAAATAGCAAAAAACAATCCAGTAAACATCTTTTTGTTCACCAGAAAATGTAATAT
>CAZDNQ010000101.1:0-11504 GCA_964506605.1 uncultured Victivallis sp.
AGCATATTTCGCAGAGCCTGATGATGTGGCTGTCCTCGAGATAGTCATTCTCGAATATGACCTTCAGGATGACCTTCCTGGAAACACACGCGTCGTTTACAGCCTTGATGTCGGCGCTGACATAATCCCACTGCCCGCCCAGCACCTTGCCGACATTTACAACCATGTCAATTTCAGCGGCGCCTTCCTTTATCGCCAGTTCAGTCTCCTTCACTTTGATGGCTGTCTGGTTGTTGCCATGAGGGAATCCGATGACAGAGCAGACAAGGACATCCGACCCCTTCAGGATTTCCGCCGCCATCGGAACTGAATACGGCTTCACGCATGCGGTGGCGGCTTCATATTTCAGCGCGAGTTCGCAGCCCTCCCTGATCTGCTTGTCAGTCATTGTCGGATGCAGGAGGGAATGGTCTATCATCTTCGCGATCATCCTGGCTGTGATTTTGCTGTTCATATCTTGACTCCTTGTTTTATAGCCTTTTCAGCTGTTATTTCGAGATATTTCCTTGCGTTCCTCATCGAATCCCCGGGACTTTTCGCCTCATTGCATATGGGCCAGACCGAACTTATACCGATCTTCTTCAGTCTGCCGAGGTTTTTTCCGGCACAGCCACATATTGCTATGCAGGGTACTTTATGCCTTTTTGCGAGTTTCGCAACTCCGGCAGGCGCCTTGCCGTACGCGGTCTGGCTGTCAATCCTGCCTTCGCCTGTTATCACGAGATCGGCATTCCTGATTTTATTCTCAAGTCCGACTAGGTCGAAGACAACGTCAATTCCTTTCTTCAGCTCCGCTCCGAAGAGACCATTGAATCCGGCGCTTATCCCGCCAGCGGCACCGCCGCCCCTGAGCTTTCGGACATCCTTCCCGGTATTCTTATGGACTATTTCTGCGAAGTTCGCAAGCCCTTTTTCAAGCGCCCTTACCTGTGCCGGGCCTGCGCCCTTCTGCGGCGCGTAGACTGCGGCGGAACCTTTTGGTCCGAGCAGGGGATTTTCAACGTCGCATATTATTTCAATCATATTGTTTTTGACAAGCTTCCTGGCAGCACGCAGATCCATTCTTGAAATATCTGACAGGTTTTTGCCCGCCGGCACCGGGATCTGTTTTCCGGTCTTGTCGAAAAAAACAACTCCCAGCGCCGCAGCTGCTCCAGTGCCGCCATCGCAGGTTGCGCTTCCGCCTATGCCGAGGATTATCTTCCGGGGCTTGAGTTTGAGAGCCCTGGCGATGAGCTGGCCGGTCCCGTATGTCGTCGCCTCCATCGGGTTGCGCCTGCTCTCCGGGAGCAGAGCGAGTCCTGAGGCGAGAGCCATCTCCATGAATGCCGTCTTTTCCTGTGGCAGCCAGCAGAACTTGGATTTTATCTTCTTTTTTCTTGGGCCGAGCACGGTGCAGGCAACAGTCTTCACGCCTGGCAGGGATTCAACGACGTCAAGAAGGCCGTCGCCGCCGTCAGCGACCGGACAGATTGCGATTTCAGCTTTTGGCAGGACTTTCCTTATCCCCCGTGTAATCGCCTTTCCGGCATCGATGGAGGAAATACTGCCTTTGAAGGCGTTCAATGCGATGACGATTATCATTTGACCACAAAGCCACAGAGGCGCAAGTTATAAGTTGAAAAGAAATAAAGGCAATCATCCGCTCATCCAGTCACGCAATCACCCAGTCTTCATGGCTTCGGATAGCCTTTCAATGCCGCAAGGGACTTCTTTATGTCTTCGGTCGGCATATGGTAGTTGGTCAGCTTGCCTGAGAAATATTTCTCGTATCCGGCAAGATCCATCAGGCCGTGCCCCGACCAGCAGAGCAGGATGTTCTTCGCCTTTCCCTCCTCGTTGGCCTTGTGCGCCTCTTCCGCGGCTGCGGCGATTGCATGGGTCGTCTCAGGTGCGGGAATGAATCCTTCCGTCCTCGCCCACATGACTCCATACTTGTAGCAGTCGAGCTGGTTGACGGCCCTTGCCTCCATCAGCTTGTCTTCAAGCACCTGGCTGACCAGCGGCGCAAGGCCATGGTAGCGGAGCCCGCCTGCGTGGAGAGGTGCTGGCACGAAGCCGTGTCCAAGGGAGTGCATAGGAAGGAGCGGCGTCTTTTTGGACATGTCGCCGAAATCATATATGAACTGGCCCTTGGTCATTGATGGGCATGCAGTCGGCTCCACTCCTATGATGCGGACCTTCTTGCCGTGGATCTTATCGCATATGTACGGAAATGAGATTCCGGCGAAGTTTGATCCGCCGCCGACGCAGCCGATTACAATGTCCGGATATTCACCGGCAATCTTCATCTGCTTCTGCGCCTCGAGCCCGATGACAGTCTGGTGGAGGCAGACGAAGTTCAGGACGCTACCGAGGGAATAGCGTGTGTTCTTGGAGCTTATGGCGTCCTCGATCGCCTCGCTGATCGCTATGCCGAGGCTTCCGGGCGTGTCCGGGAACTGCTTCAGGATCGTGCGCCCGACTTCGGTGTCAGTGCTTGGACTTGGAACGCACTGTGCGCCCCAGGTCTCCATCATGATCTTCCGGAACGGCTTCTGCTCGAAGCTTATCCTTACCATGTAGACCTTGAGTTCCAGTCCGAACATCTGCGTCGCCATGCTGAGTGCGCTGCCCCACTGGCCTGCACCCGTCTCGGTGGTGAGCCTCTTTATACCTGCGATCTTGTTGTAGTAGGCCTGGGGGATGGCTGAGTTCGGCTTGTGGCTTCCGGCAGGCGAGACGCCTTCGTTCTTGTAGAAGATCTTGCATTTTGTCTTGAGGGCCTTCTCGAAATTGACTGCGCGGCAGAGAGGCGAGGGGCGCCATAGCGCAAGCTTTTCCATTACAGGTTCCGGAATCTTGATCCAGCGTTCACGGCTGACTTCCTGCTCGATGAGGTTCATCGGGAATATGGGTTCGAGATCCTTCGCCTGTATCGGTTCCATGGTTCCGGGGTGGAGCGGCGGCTTCATCGCGTTGGGGAGATCCGCCTGTATGTTGTACCACTCGCGCGGGATTTCTGATTCGTCCAGGACTATCTTGATTCTGTCAGCCATTTTATCCTCTCTGTCATTTTGTTTCCGGTGCTTTCTTTTCCTCTTCCTTCTTCACGGCGTCAGCCTTCACCTTCTTAAGGCTTGAAGGGTCCGCGAAAAATTCCGGGGTGTCGATATTCTTCATTATGAAAGCCTGAAGTTCATCGGTCGGCGCCGTGAATATGTCCTTGTCGTCGCCGGAACCGAGCTTCTCGTGCTTGACGGCCTTGGGATCCTTCTGTATTATGTCCTTGAGCTTGTTCGGATTAAGGCACGCCATCTGCAGCACCGGTTCGATCTGCTTGACGAGCATGAAACTGTGCGCGGGAACGAAATGAGACGCGTAGAACCCGTTGAGCTCCTCTTGTTCGGCAGGATAGAAGTCGATGAACATCCTGTCCTTCAGCTTCAGCAGATGCACGGTGAACTCGCCCTTCTTTCCATCCTCGGTATACACGAGGTTGTATTCCTTGTCTCCGCTCTGGGAGAAGGTCCAGGTGCTTTCCTTGTCGTCATCCTGCCAGGTGCCTATCAAGGCCTTGTCAAACACCAGGTCCTTGTCGGTATAAAGGGGGTGGAGCGAAGGAACGCATCCGACGATCACGGAAAGTCCGGCGATGACTGTTAAGATCTTCTTGATATTCATGTTTGCGGCCCCTTTAATTAATACGTCCCTGCCGTGCCCTCCGCTGCTTTTACAGCGAAGGAGGAAGGACGTATCAGATTTACCTGCTTAAATAAAAATGGTACAGGCTGAAGCCCGTACCTACTTCTCTACCTTGTTAAGTTCCTTTTCCCTGTCCTTTGTGAGGTCAAGGCTTTTGAAAGTATCATCGTCGGGCAGCATCATCGAGAATCCTCTCGACTCATCGAGCCTCATCACCGCCCTGTCAATTTCAAAATCAAGTATGTGCCCGCCTGTCTTCCTGTCGGCGCTGATGAAGTGCAGATGGTAGCCGGGGACATTTATACCCTTGACATATTGAGGACAGAAGAATCCGACGGCAGTGCCTTCGACGTCTGCATAGTTGAACACCGGCTGGGTCTTGGATACCTCCAGGAGCATCGGGTACGGCTTCGACTGCTTCGGGACGCTCCTGGCCTTGACCGACTTGAACTTCCCTTCGATCCTGATTGCATAGAAATAATTCGGGGATCCGTCGAGCAGGGCGGGGGAGAGCTGGTTGAACTTAAGTCCCTGCTTGAGCTCGACCGTCTTGTCCTTGTCGAAGAAGGTCACTGCGCAGAACGGGCTGGTGTCGGCATCGTCTGCAACTGCTATTGTGCCGTCCGACTTTATCCTGTAGAAGACGCCGTCGAGCGCGATCATCTCGCCGTCGACCCTGTCGAACGTGCCTATTCCAGTGTCGCCGCGCTTCTTCAATTCACCTATCGACACCGAGCCGTCGTAGCAGGTGTTGAGGAGGGCGTCAATCGTTGATACCTGGCTGATGGTATCCTTGTCCTTCATGCAATGCGCGCATCCGGCGGATGTGTAGAAGAGGAATCCGACAATGAGGAGCTTTGCAACAGCCAGAGATACGACTGCCTTTGCGGAGTAGTTGGTTCCGCAGGGCATGTTCCTGATTTTATCGATCATGTTTTTCATAATATATCCTGTTAGTTCCAGCGGATTCATCTGTCCGTCCACTCACCCATCCACTTACCCAATCACCCAATCTTTCAATCACCCAATCACTAAATATTCCTCACGCCGGATGCTTGTAGTTGGTGATGATTATCTCCGAGATGCATCCCCTTCTGTCAGCCCTTGAGTTTATAAACCTCGGAACCGGAACCCTGTGTATGTTGAATCCCGAATAGAGGTCGTCGAAGAAATCATCGTTTGGATCCACGTTCTTCGGATCCGAGTTGCTGAGCATCAGCCTGATTCCCTTGTCATGCAGCCTGCTGAAGACGTTGGACAGCTTTATCTGCTCGTTGTCGTCGAAGCGGGCGGCGCTGTATGCGGTGAACGACGATTTGCTTATCGGCCTGTACGGAGGATCGAAATACACGAATGAGTTGTGCTTGACGTGGTCCTCCATGTTGTCGAAGGACGACTTCCTGATCTCCGCCATCTTCAGATACGCGGAAACCTTGATCAGGTTTGCCGGATCGCAGATCCTGGGATTGTTGTAGTCGCCGGCGGCGGTGTTGAAGTCGCCGTAGGAGTTGACCCTGTACAGGCCGTTGTAGCAGGTCTTGTTGAGGAAGATTATCTGGGCGGCCCTCTTGATCCACCTGTCGGAGTAGGTGCTGAAATCGATGTAGTGGCGCTGCCTGTTGAACTTCCATCTCAGCCCGTAGTAGTAGGTGCTCCTTTCGCCGCGGTTCAGCTTCAGGTACGACTTCTCATACTTGTCGAGTTCCGTGATGAGCTTGTGCACATCCCTCTGTACGACCTGGTAGGCGAGGATCAGCTCCTCGTTGATGTCGTAGAGGTAGGCGTTGTCGATCCTGTAGTTCTGGGCTATATGGAAGAAGACGGCGCCGCTTCCGAGGAACGGTTCGAAATAGTTCTTAATCTTGTGGTTCTTCAGCTCGTGCGGATAAAGCTCCTCGAACTTGGGGAGCAGGCGCCTCTTGCCGCCGGCCCATTTCAGAAACGGCTTCGGTGGATCCTGGACTTCTGGAACGGCGGCAGCGCAGGCGGGATGCCGGTGCTGCCTGTGCAAGTCCCTTTTCCTTCCAGATTCCATGTGATTGGGGTTTCCCCTCTTTAATCAGGTTCCGCTGGAGATTCAGTTCAGGGGAAGCCCGAAATAAAGTTTGAGCCAGGAGTCGAGCTCGTCGAACTCCAGGGCCTTGCCGGTTGAGACAAGATATGATTTCATGTTGACGGTGATGCCTTCTCCGCCGTAGACGACGATTCCGCTCATAGGCCATGCCTTGATGTCTTCAATGGTCGCGGGGAGTTTCTCCTCGATGGTGCCGGGTGTCTTCTGGAACTTGCATTCGATGCCGAGGACCTTGCTGGTCTTGGGATCGCGCAGGATGATGTCGATGCTCCTGTTCGAGCCCCATATCCTCTTGGCGACGTTGTATTCCTCCTTCGTCTCGAGGCCGAGTCCCTTTGCAAGCTCGACGATTTTGGCGATGAGTTCGTTGCAGTTCGCGATTTCGACTTTCTTTGCTGACATATGCCCGCCTTTCCTATGTGTTTGTCTTTGTTCCGCCTTGCTCCAGCGATGGAAGCCAATAATTTAAACCATAGGTGTGAAACTTCCATCCCCCAATTAAAATTTTAAGGCTCAATTTTGAGGCGGATATGCTGTGGCTGGAAAGGAAACCCCGCTGACAGGAAATATAGCCGGTAGGATGCGGGTGCTCCGGGGCTTAACCGAAGAGGTCGGGGGTGTCGTCAGATTTTTTAGAGGAGGGCTTTGAAGGCTTCGGATCGGCGCTGACGGATTTGAGCCAGTCGTCAAGCGCCATTGTCTTCACGCCATGGCTTCTCGCCTTGTCAAGCTTGCTGCTTTGAGATGAAAGGTCGGCTGCGACAAGAAGCGAGAGTTCCTTGGTCACGGAATCAACTGCTTCGTATCCGGACTGGCGGGCCAGGTTTTCATAATAGGAGCGCTGTTCAGGCATTTTGCCGGTGAAGCAGATAGTAGGCGAGGATTTCTTCGCGCCGCCCTTGGTGGTGATGAGTTCGACGGAATTCAGGAGTTCGTCGAGATATTCCGACTGGCTGCGGAGTTCGCAGGAGATTGCGCCTGAGCGCTCAGGTCCGATGCCGTCTATTTCCGAGAGCTGTTCTGTAGTCAGGGCCCGAAGCTCGGCAAGGGTGTAGTTCTCAAGGATCTTCTTTGCCGTATTCTTCCCTATGCCTGTGATGTTGAGCGCGGCGAGGACGGAGAAGTCTTCGACTCTGCGCGCCGACTGAATCTCCCTGAAAAGGTTGCCTGCGGACTTGTCCTTGAACCCCTCAAGCTTCAGGATGTCCTCTATTTTCAGCCCGAAGATGTCCCTGAGGGTCCTGACACCGAGGGTGTTCATCATCTTCCGGATATTCGGTTCGCCGAGGCGTTCAATGCCGATGTTGCGGACGGCCGCCAGGATGCGCTGTAACTTTGTTTCAAAACAATCAGGATTCATGCATCTCAGTTCAGGGCCTTCCGTCACAAGGACGCTTTTGCAGCAAGGGCATTCGGAGATGAGCGGGGATTTGCGATGTTCGCCGGGTTCGCGGGAGACGATATAGGGGATGACATCGCCAGCGCGTTCGACAGTTACAGTGTCGCCTATCTGGATATCCTTGTCGATAAGATTTTTCACATTGTGCAGGGTAGCCTGCTTGATTGTGATGCCGCCGATCTCGACCGGTTCGAGCTGAGCTACAGGGGTGAGGCAGTTCTTGCCGAAGCTCCACATCACATCGAGGAGTTTTGTATTCCGCCGGACGCCGCTGAACTTGAACGCGATCTGTCCGCGGGGATGGTGGGCCGTGTTGCCAAGAGAGTCGGCATATGCCTCATCGGCGAGCTTGATCACAAGCCCGTCCATAGGGTAGGGGAGCATCTCCAGCTCCTGCAGGATCTCCGGCCATTTCGCCGCGAAGTCCGCAAACGTCACGGAATACGAGATCAGGCCATAGTCCACAAACGTGAGTTTTGCGCCCTGTTTCCGCATGTCTTCTATTTCCTTGAGGCCCATTATTCCGGCGACGGCGTTCCTGGAGTTTTTATAAGTCCTGCCATCCTTCTTCCTGATATGGGAATAGAGTGTCTTGAAATCATCGTCCCGGATGACGATTTCGCCACGGGCAGGCCTGTCGAGTTTTCCTTTGTGCCCAATGGTCTCAAGCTCTATCAGTGGAATCTTGTCGGTTATGTTTTCGCCTTCGACGCCATCGCCGCGTGTTGAGAGCACCTTGTCTGCGAAGTTCGCGGAAATGCCGTCGTACTTCGGCTGTATGAGGAACAGCTCCTTGTCGGAGCGGACATATTTCTTCGCCCAGTCCAGGACATCTTCTAAGGAATACGCCTTGTCGAGTGAGAGCATCGGCCTGGCATGCCTGACCTTGCCTGAGCTTGCGACAGAAGGGGCAAGCACCTTCTGGAGCAGGGGATGGTCGGGATTGAGCGACTCGAGCTTGCGCAGGAGCGCATCGTAGTCCTCGTCGCTGATCTCCGGTTCGCCATGTTCCCAGTACCTCTTGTTATGGTACTCGATGGCGGCCGCGAGTTCGGTTTCAGTATCTGGGATTTTGAATTCCATTTAAATTTTGAAGTCTATATTGTCTATCAGCCTGGTCCTGCCGAAAAAGGCGGCGACGGCAATCAGGATTTTTCCTGATAGTCTTTTCACAGGTTCGAGATTTCCGGCGTCCACAATCTCGACATAGTCGAGCCTGCCACCTGCGGAAGATATTCCATCAGCGATGGATTTTCTAATGCTGGAAATGTTTTTCCGGCCATTGAGGACTGCGGATTTCGCAGACATGAGGGAGCGTCTTATGGAAAGCGCGTTCCTCCTTTCCTCGGCGGAGAGATATCTGTTACGGGAGCTCAATGCAAGACCATCCTCCTCGCGGACGATTTCATGCAGGAATATCCTGACCGGGAAGTTGAGATCGCGCACCATGCGGATCAACACCTGCGCCTGCTGGTAGTCCTTCTTGCCGAAGACAGCGGTATCCGGCAGAGTTGCATTGAAAAGTTTGGCGACTACGGTCGTAACACCGCGGAAATGGCCGGGCCTGGATTTTCCGCATAGGCCTTTTGCCAGGCTGAACTCCTCGACCCAGGTGCTGGCGCCGGGGCTGTACATTTCCGCCGGCGAGGGTGCGAATACCGCAGCGGCTCCGCGGTTCCTGCAGAGGAGGAGATCGCGTTTGAACGGGCGCGGATATCTGCTGAAATCCTCCTTTGGCCCGAACTGGGTGGGATTGACGAATATGGTCACGACGACTGCGTCTGCATGGCGGCGCGCCAGGTCGATCAGCTTCAGATGTCCTTCATGGAGGCAGCCCATGGTGGGCACGACAGCGACTGTTTTCCCCTTCCTCCTGAGGGCGGTGGAAAACTTCTGCATGGATGCGATTGTGCGTATGATTTTCACGGTGAGATGTTCCTTGCTATTACATGGAGGCTTCCCAGCTCCGAGCCCAGCATCTCGGCGATCACCGGGCATTTGGCCTTGAACAGGAAGAACGTCGGCCTGTCTGTCTCGTGGAGCGTTTCGAAGTTGCCCTGGCCCTTTGAGATTATGAGGTCGGCGGAGCTGAAATGACTTTTGAACTCCTCTCCTGAATCAGAAAGGACGACTCCGGGTATGGCATCGCCGGTGTCGATTATTTTTACTAGTCCTTCGAGTCCCGACATCTTCGCCTCGCGGCGGGTGACGTCGTTCATGATCGGCCTTCCGCGGACAGCCAGAGTCATCTTGCTCCTGTAGGGTTCGATGAGGAGGCGGTCAAATACGACTTCACCGCAGTTGTCGGCTATAAAGAGTATATCGGAAGCCTGTTTCATCTTTTCCTGCAGGAGATCTATTGCGGCAAGATCGATCTGCTGTTTCAGCGAGTCGGCTATGATCTGGTGGACGCTATCGAGCTTGAAATTATGGTTTGTGCCGAAATCGATGATGTTTCCGGCGATTACAAGGCGTATGGTGGTTTCGAAGGGCTTTTCGGATTTCTCGACCTCGTGCCGGAGGAAGGGGAGCATCTCCAGCGCGAAGGCCGTCGATTCATCCTTGATCTTGATGTAGGAGTCCTCTACGCCTGTGATCTGCCGTATGAGGGAATGTATCCTCTTCGCCATGGCGGGCGGTGTCTGGTCGAAGTCGATGTCGGCGACCATGGATAGGGTTTTTGTGACTATCTCCCTGTGGTGGTCCGGATTGCAGCTTGTCATTTTCGCCACGTTCAGGGAATGTGTGATGAAGCAGGGGATGCAGTCGGTCGTGGTTTTCATTACGGACTATTTTTTTAAGATTATTTTCTTCGGTCCTGCCGACGGGAATTTGAGCTGTGTCTTCTGCTGGAGCTTGGGCTGGGGTCTTCCGAAATGCGACTGCGGCGGTCTGGCTTTGTTGTCCGAGGACATTGATCCGGTCGCCTTCAGGAAGGCGTCCCAGGAGGCGAACCTCTCCTCCGGATCCTTGGCTGTCATCGTGCGGATGATGTTTACGACCTCCTTGGAGAGGTTCGGAGGGAATATTATCTTTTCGGATATATGCTTGTTGATGAGCGTCTGCTCGTCCTGTGCTGTGAACGGTATCTTGCCAGTCAGCATCTCGTAGAAGATGATTCCGAGCGAATACAGGTCGCTTCTCCAGTCGGCCTTGTGGTCCAGCGCCTGTTCCGGGGCCATGTAGATCGGACTTGCGAACAGGTAGGTGCGCCTATGCTGGTAATACCTGGCGATCCATGGGCTCATTCCAATACCGGAGATCACCGGTTCGTCGCTGTCTGCGAAAAGTATGTTCTCAGGCTTGAGGTTGAGATGTATCAGGAGATGCTCGGCCATGGCGTAGTTCAGCCCCGACGCGATCTTCCTTATCATTGTAAGAGATTCCTTCTCGGTGAAGGGCGCGTATCTGGAAAGTTTCTCCTCCAGGCTTCCTTCGGACATGTAGCCGAGGACGAGGTAGCAGAAGTCGTCGTATGTGCCGCAGTCGAAATGGTGGACGATGTTCGGGCTGCTGAGACGGCCGATCTTCTGGATGAGCTCCTTGAACGAGAGCTTCGCCTCGAAGTCGGACCTGATTGAGAATATCTTGAGTATAACAGTGCGTTTGACTGATTCCTGGAACGCCAGATATACTGTCGCCTTCTCGCTGGAGGCGATAGTCCTGACGATCTTGTAGCCGTTTATCTCCATGCCGGAAGTAAGGGAGGATGCTGATTCCAGCTTGGCGAGGGAGATGACCGGCCCGCCGTCCTGTCGGTCAGGTAGCTCGATACGCCTGAACTTCACAGTGTCATGGGTCTGGCTTACGGAGTTCTCCTGTGTCTCGCTGCCCTGCTTGATCTTTCCGAACTTGATGATGGAGGTGCTCGTGGTCTGGAATCGTTCCGGGTTTTCGATGCAGAAGATGAACTCGGCGTTGCCGACCTTTATTTTGTCGCCGTCGGTCAGGAAAGCCTCTTCGCCGGAGAGAGTCTCCTCATTGATGACGGTGCCGTTGCTGGAGTTTAGGTCGCGGAGGACAAACTTGTTCTCGTCGGAATGCAGATATATCATGCAGTGCTGCCTGCTGACGAGAGGGTCGTCGAGGATGGTCAGGTCGTTGTCGTTGGTCCTGCCGAGATGAAATTCTGCGCTTTCATCGACCGGAATAGTTTCCTTGCCCCCCTGATCGTTGAAGATAAGATATGCCATGTCCATGAATTATTTGAATTTATTATATTCCTCAAGGATCTTCTTCTTCTTCTCCTCCTCGTCGATCTTCTTCTGCTTTTCAATTTCAGCAGTGATCTTGTCCTTGAGCGTGGGGTCTTCCGTCTTGAGCTTGAACTCCACGTAGGAGGTGTTC